>NZ_JBRUGW010000029.1:0-27176 GCF_053206505.1 Streptococcus fryi
GCCTCAATGACCAATTGGAAATTGGTGGTGGCGGTATTACTCGACGAGTGAAACGTGTCTGGATGGCAGATGGGACACTTTATGATGCGACTGGCACAGTTAAACTCGGTAACGTTATCGGTTGGTTCAGATTAGGATAATAGCCTTCAAGCCTGGTTATAACATCAGGCTTTTTTCTTTTTTTCAAAAATGCGGAAATATTCTCTTCACCCTTACTTAGTAAGGTAGAGAAAGTTTTTAAAGTAACCGGAAAAATTCTTCTCAAAGTCACCTAAATAGTTAGGAGGAATAAAATGACACCAGAACAAAAAGCAGCTATACGTTATCTACGAGAACAGGGACTTGGCTATAAAGCCATTGGTGTAAGGCTCTGTTTATCACTGAATACGATTAAGTCATTTTGTCGTCGTGAGGCGATTCAGACTGGTGACAAAAGAGATGCCAGCCTACCAGATTATTGTCATGCTTGTGGTCGTGTTTTGACCCATATGGGTGGTAAGAAAAAGAAACGCTTTTGCGGGACCTCTTGTCGTCAGACATTTTGGAATAGCCATTTAGATGAGGTTAATCGTCAAGCTTATTCAACACATGCTTGTTTGGCATGTAGGAGGAAGTTTACCTCCTACGCTAACCCCAAGAGAAAATACTGTAGTCGCAAGTGTTATATGACTGATAGATTTGGAGAAAAGAGATGAGAAAAGACTATTTAGAGGATGAAATAGCCTACCAATTAAGTATGATTCAGGCTAACCAACTCCTATCAGAAGGACTGATTACTGAAACCATTTTCCAAGAGTTTAAGGCTAAAATGCTTGAAACATATGAGCCATTTATGAGTCAATTAGTGGGCTAAAGACTTGATAAATAAGGGCTTTAGAGTGATATATAGTAGCGAAAGGAGATGTATCAATGAAACAAATTAAAACGATACAAGCCCAAAAGGTAGGTGCCATCAAGACGTTAAGAGTGGCCGCATACACTAGGGTTTCGCATACTAGTTTACTTCAGTCCTTATCCAATCAAGTGAGTCACTACAGCCAATTGATACAGGCAAATCCAGAATGGGAGTATGTGGGCGTTTACAGCGACTCAGCCGTTAGTGGACGAACTCAATCCCATAGACAAGACTTTCAACACTTACTTGAAGATTGTCGTAAGGGAAAGATTGACCTTATTTTAACCAAATCTATATCACGTTTTGGTCGAAATACGGTGGAGCTTTTGGAAACCGTTCGTGAGTTAAAGAGACTTGGTATCAGTGTTCGCTTTGAAAAGGAGAACCTTGACACCCTAACCGCTGAAGGGGAGTTGCTTTTAACCTTACTGGCTTCAATGGCGCAAGAAGAATCACAGTCTATCAGTCAAAACATCAGATGGCGAGTGAAGAAACGCTTTGAAGAAGGGAAACCTTATATTCCCCAAGATATCTTTGGTTATCGGTGGAATGGGAAAGAGTATGTGATTGAACCCCATGAAGCATCTATTGTTAGACAGGTCTTTGACTGGTATATGGCAGGTCTTTCAGCTCCCAAGATAGCTAAACGCCTTGATGATAGGGGTGAGAGAACAAGAAAGGGTAATCGATTCACTAAGCGAGTCATCTACAACATGTTTGACCAAGAAGCCTACTGCGGACGACTGATTTTACAGAAAACCTTTCGAGACAAGTTTGGTAGTCGTTCTGTTCCAAATGAAGGGCAGATGACAAAGTATATCGTTGAGCATGCCCATGAAGCCATTGTGGCACCAGAGTATTTCCAAGAGGTCAATCAAGAGAAAAAGCGACGTGCTAAGAGACGGACTTCAAAACATGAAGCAGTTGCCAAACTCAAGGGCAAAGTCTACTGTGAACACTGCGGTTTAGATATGCTTTTGACTTTGGAAGCTAAATCCAATCAAGAAAAGCGAGTGAGGTATTACTGCAGGACAAGAGATGCCAAGGGTGTTGAGGCTTGTTTAGGACGTACCATTACAGAAAAACAACTCTTTCAAGCTTTTGGTGAGACCTTAAAGACAGAAGATATTCACCATATTGCTTTTAATAGTGTGACCAATGAAGCTAAAGTTACCTGTAGCAATGGCGAAGAAAAACACGTCATCATTCAGAAAGGATAGATATGAAAAAAGTCATCACGATAGAACCAGCCAAACAAGTAAGCCATAGACTTGACCTGCCGAGTTTTACCAAACGACGAGTGGCAGGCTATGCTAGGGTATCAACTGACCATGAAGACCAAACAACTTCCTATGAAGCACAGATGACATATTACACAGACTACATCAACAGTCGCTCAGATTGGGTATTTGTCAAGATGTATTCCGATGAAGGGCTTAGTGGAACAAACACGAAAAAGCGACTTGGCTTTCAAGAAATGGTTGAAGATGCCCTTGACGGTAAGATAGACCTTATCCTGACCAAGTCAGTCAGTCGGTTTGCGAGAAATACGGTTGATTCTCTTTCAACGGTACGAAAACTCAAGGAAGCAGATGTGGAAATCTATTTTGAAAAGGAGAATATTTGGACCTTTGATTCTAAAGGAGAACTCCTTATCACGATTATGTCGAGTCTCGCTCAAGAAGAGAGCCGTTCCATTTCGGAGAACGTGACTTGGGGGAGAAGACGTCAGTTGGCTGAAGGACAAGTGACTTTTTCCTACAGCCAAGTTCTAGGTTTCAAGAAAAGTGACACGGGTGGGTTTGAGATTGACCACGAAGAAGCCAAGGTTGTTAGGTATATTTTTCATCAAGTTTTATTGGGAAACAACCCCAACAAAATCGCAAGAGAGTTAACTTTGAAAGGTGTTCCTACCCCACAAGGAAAAAGTAAGTGGAGTTATGGCACAGTTAAGCGTATGCTTAGGAATGAAAAATATAAGGGGGATGCCCTTCTTCAGAAAAGTTTTACAACAGATTTTTTGACGAAAAGCACCAAACCCAATGAAGGGGAACTTCCTCAGTACTACGTGGAGAACAACCATGATGCCATTATTGACCGAGCGGTCTTTGATTTGGTTCAGGTTGAATTGGATAAGTTGGAAAAGAAACGGCAAACCAGTAATATCTTCACAGGAAGGCTGTTCTGCGGTGATTGTGGGTCAGCTTTTGGAAGTAAGGTGTGGCATTCGACCAGTAAGTACAAACGAACCATCTACCAGTGCAATGCCAAGTATAAGGGTGAGCACAAATGTCAGACACCTCATGTGACGGAGGAAGAGATTAAAGGTTGGTTCCTTTCAGCCATCAATCAGCTCCTCAGTAATCGAGATGAGATTATTGCCAATACAGCACTTTTAATTGATATGGCAAAAAATACCTTGCCACTTGAAGACAGGATTGATGATTTGGAGCAACAACTTGAAACTATCCGACAAGACATAATGGATTTAGTTGATAGGAATGCAAGGAAGGCTCAGAATCAAGAGCTTTATCAAACGCAATACGATACTCTGTTAATAGCCTACCAAGAAAAACAGAAAGAGCTACATGAGACCAATTCAACCTTGGGAGAGCAGAAAAGTAAAAGCATAAGGCTTGATCGTTTTATCCAACAACTCAAAGAGCAGGATGACCTCATCACAGCCTTCAATCAAGAACTCTGGCAGACTAGTGTCGAGCGATTGGATATCAAAGAGGGCAAGACAATTACTCTAACTTTTAAAAATGGCGTACAGATTGATTTATAAATGATAAGGGCGTGTCAGTTTGGCACGCCTTTTTTTGTTTTCTGTGTTATAATGGGATGAGAAACTACGGGACTATTTTTGCACCCCCCTGAGAGGATAAAGGTTAGATTGTATGATTAAAGTGATAGCAACAGACATGGATGGTACTTTTTTGGATGACAAGGGAAGCTATGATCGTCAGCGTTTTGAGCATATATTGACACAGTTAAAGGAAAGAGATATTCGCTTCGTTGTGGCGAGCGGTAATCATATGGAACGTTTAGCCATGATATTTGATGGTATGGTTGACGACATTAGCTATGTTGCTGAAAATGGAGCTCATGTTATTGAGCAGGGATATGAAATTGTTCATCATCACTTAGCTAAAGAAGATGTCTTTGCCTGTTTAGATTATTTTCAAGGTAAGCATAAAGAATACAGAGTGATTGTTCAGACTGACCAAGGGATGTTTATGGTTGATGGGGCGACCTTTAATCCTGATGAATTTATGATTTCAGAAGAACAGATGTCGGCGTTTTTATCTCGTATTACCTTTATTTCAGATTTTAATCTTCTTCCTCAAGATGCATCCTATATCAAAATGAGTATGATGTTTCCGATTGAGCAATGTGACGCTTTGATTGCAGATTTTAATGCTCATTTTACAGGAAATATTACTGCAGTAACTAGTGGCTATGGCTCCGTAGATATGTCTGCTACTGGTATTCACAAAGCATGGGGGCTTCAAAAATTACTTGAACGTTGGGAGGTTTCTCCTGAAGAAGTGATGGCGTTTGGTGATGCTGATAATGATATTGAATTACTGAAAATGGCTGGCTATTCATATGCTATGACTAACGCTTCTGATAAAGTCAAAGCTGCTGCCAATTTTATAGCACCACATCATCGGGATCAAGGTGTGCTAGAAATCCTTGATCATTTTCTTGAACTCAACTAAGAGCATACTACCTATCTAGTGATCTACTGGATAGGTTTTATTGTATCAAAAAACGGACCAATAAAATGAAATATCAATAAATGTAAGATAAAAACGAAAAATAGATAAAAAAATAAAATAAAATGATAAAAAACTACAAAGTAGACGAACCTTATTTCTCATTTGTGATATAATGAAATGTGAAAATGAGAAAGGACTTTAACTAATGAAAACTTCAAATGATTTATCTCAACAACGCTTTAGTTTACGTAAATCTAAAGCATTTGGAATGGTATCATGCTTATTGGGACTTTTTATTGTATTAAGCTTAACTCATGGGACAGTTCATGCAGATGAATTTAATTCTGAATCTAGTCCCTCTCTTGAATTGCCTATTCCTTCAAATACACAGGGATCAGATGAGTTACCGAATTCTTCTGCTTCAGAAACGATGTCATTTGGTGATAGCAATGAATCATTGGATAACCTTGACTCTGAAAAGCTCTTGGCAGTGTCTTTAACAGATGCGACTGAGACAAGAAATGGGGCTTCAGAAGGTAACACAGCAGAGTCATATGAGATTGATAAGTCTCAATTGACAGTTGCTCAAACTGTCAAAGTAGAAGGCGTCATTGCATCAGACCTAGGGAAATGGGGAGGTGATGGCTTTTATCTTCAGTTAGCCAATCAACAAGGTATTTATGTCTATCCAGGTAAAAATGACTTAGGCGATTTGACTTTGCAAAAAGGAGATCGTGTCAACTTTACAGCTACTGTTGGTGAGTTTAATAAGAACTTGCAACTGATCAAGCTAGAAGATATTAACGTTATTTCAAAAGACAATGATGTTTTAGTGACGCCAACAACAGTCCCGTCATTGACCAAAGAACTTGTTGATAGACAGGTAGAATTGACGCAGTTGACAGTTACTGAGGTCAAATCTCAAGGTAAGTATAAGAATACCATTATCAAAGCAGTTGATAAGAATGGTCAGACTATAGAGGTATTTGCCGATAATAGAGCTACTGGTCAATTTGATGACGTTTCAACAGTCATTCAACCTAATCGCCAAATTATCTCTGTAAAAGGTTTTGTTTCCCTATTTAAAGATAAATACCAGCTTAAACTAGCTGATTTATCAGAGATCGTGGTTTCTGAGGATAACAAAGTAGAACTTTCAGATGAAGTAACAGATAAGCTAAAGGTTGAGACTATCGGCGTTATTCAAGGAGCCTCACATACATCACCTTTAGTCGGTAAAGAAGTTGTCGTTTCAAATGTGGTTGTTACCAAAATTGATGATAAAAGAGGTTTCTATATCCAAGACATCACACCAGATCAATTATCAGAAACATCAGATGCCATTTATGTATCAAGCAAGGATAAAGTAGCAGTTGGTGATCAATTGACTGTTGAGGGATTGGTAGTTGAATCTTACGGATTAGGCTATAAGGAGAAAGAACAGACAGACCTTACCATAACACAGCTTATGGCTAGTAAAATTATCAAAGAAGGCACAGCCAATCTTCCAAGACCTATTTTATTAGGCGAGAATATCCCGAAGAATACGATTGACGATGATGGTCTAACACAATTTGAACCTAAGCAGGATGCGATTGATTTCTGGGAAAGTCTAGAAGGTATGCGAGTAGAGGTTGCAAAGCCTCAAATCTTGGGTCCGCAAAAATATGGTAATTTATATGTCTTACCTGAGGGGTATCGAGGCGAACGTAATAATGCAAATGGCATTAGCTTGCGACCTGAAGTACAAAATACGGAAGTTGTTGCATTACTGATTAGTAATCGTAACTACCTTGCTAAAGCAAATGATGCTTTCTCTGAAAATCTGATTGGAACAATAACATACGATTACAGTGAGTACAAGGTAGACCTTAGAGGCCTAAATTTACCTCAAAAAGTTAATGGTGATTTGAAACGAGAAGCCTCTACGATTGTTTTTGATGACAATAAGTTAACGATTGCATCTTATAATATTGAGAACTTCTCTGCTAATCCGACAGATAAAGAAACACCAGAAGAGAAGGTTGAGAAAATTGCTAAATCCTTTATCCATGAAATTGAAAAACCTGATATTGTCACTCTCATTGAGGTACAGGATAACAATGGTAGTCAAGATAATGGTGTGACGAGTGGTGTTGACAGTGGACATCGTCTCGCTAATAAAATAAAAGAGCTAGGCGGTCCTGTTTACCAATATGTTGAAATTGCTCCTGAGAATAACGCTGATGGAGGTAAACCAGGTGCTAATATCCGTGTAGCATTCCTATACAATCCTGAACGCGTTTCCCTACCTCAAAAAGAAATTGCAGGCACTAATGAAGGAGCAGTGTTTGTCAATGGTGAGCTTGCTAAAAATCCAGCTAGGATTGCTCCTAATCATCCAGCCTTTAAAGGAGTTAGAAAATCACTAGCTTTAGAATTTGACTTTAAGAGAGAAAAGGTTATTGTTATCGCAAACCATCTGAAGTCAAAAAATGGTGATAATCCACTATATGGCAAAGTACAGCCTGCTGTTGAACATTCAAAAATGAGCCGTATTGCCCAAGCTAGAGTGTTAAATGAATTTGTTAAATCAGGCTTGGCACAAAATCCCAATCTCAAATTTGTCTTAACAGGAGACTTTAATGATTTCGAGTTTTCTGAGACAATTAAAGCAGCTGAAGGAAAAGAGTTAGTCAATCTCCTCAGTCGTCACCATAAAGAAGATAGGTATACTTATTTCTATCGTGGTAACAACCAAAGTCTAGATAATATTCTTGTGTCAAAAAATCTCCTAGACAACATTGCATTTGATGTTATTCATGTCAATTCATCATTTATGGAAGAACATGGTAGAGCTTCTGATCACGATCCATTGATTGTACAACTTGATTTTAATCCATTTATCAAGAAAACAGAGACAGAGGTGCCAAAAACACCAAGCCTAGAAGAGGATCAACCGACTTCGAATACCACGGCGCCATCTAGTCACCCTAACAAAGAGACGATGGTACAGGCAAATATGCCTACAGACAAACTGGTGAGAGTGGAACATTATTCTAAAAGTGACTCTGAAGAAGTTACTGATCTTCAAACAAGTCCTGTGAGAGACAAGCAAAATGAATTTGATCAATCTCAAGTGATGAAAATGGCATCAAGTGAAAAAATATTACCTAAGACAGGTGAGACCACCTATTTAGGAACAATCATTGGCTTAGTTAGTCTTGTAGCTGGTTTAGGGGTTGCATTCCCACATCGTAAGAAAGATTAGTTAGGTTATATAGTTATAGCAGGCAACATTCTACTATTAAGAGTGTTGCTAGCTCTTTTTATAGAGGTAGTTAAGATGGTTAAAAGAATATCTTTGTATGATGGGCTTATATTTGAAGGACCTATCACACGAGAAGCAGTTAGAGGAGTTGTTCTCTTAGATGATAAGCTCTTATTGATGAAGTATGAAAAACATGATTTTTATGGTTTACCTGGAGGAGGGATGATGTCATTTGAGACTCCAGAAGAAGCTTTTTATCGTGAAATAAAAGAAGAAACAGGTTGTGAGTGTCAAATCATAACTAAATGTTTGCTCATTAACGAGTACCGACAAGAAAATCACTATCGTCAATTAAACCATTGCTTTATAGGAAAGGTTATCCGAAAAGGAGAAGCACAGTTGGATGATGGTGAAAAACATGATGGTTTAACAGTTTTAGAGATTAATGTATTCAAAGCTATGGAAAAGCTTATAACGCAGCAAACCAGAACACTGCAGCAGGTTTTTCTAAAGGAAAGAGATAGGCTCATCCTCAAGGAAGCTGTAGACTATTTATACCCGATGCTATTGAACATTCACTACAGATAATAATTATTCTGATAGAGGGACAAGAGCTCTATTTTAGTGTATAATGTAATAAAAAAAAGGAGCGATTTAAGACTTGAAATTTGAGAAGAAGACCATTTATTATATTGTTTTAACATTTGTTATTTGTTTATTTATCCAGTCTAATTGGGCACATGGTGCTGGTTTTTTGAGGACTATTTTTAAGACAATTCAGCCTTTTTTAATGGGAGCTGGTATTGCCTATGTGGTTAATATCGTTATGAGTGCCTATGAGAGAGTATTTGAACGCTTTGTTAAAGTGCCAAAGTTATTAGCTATGAAGCGTGGTTTATCGTTATTAATGGCCTATTTAACTTTCATGATTGTTGTCTTTATGATTTTTGCGATTGTTTTACCCGATTTGATTGATAGCTTACAGTCTTTATTAAAAATCAATCCAGCTGATATTCAGGCGCTGATAGATGACGTACAGCATAATAAATGGGTAGCTAAAGGCTTGAAAATGTTTGGCTCAGATGTCGAACTTGGTCGATTGATTGCAGATTCCAGTCAGCAAGTCTTGAATCAAGTTTTAGCAACATTAACTGGTCTTTTGACCTCTGTTAGTTCAATTGCTTCGACTTTGATGAACCTTTTCCTTAGCCTTATCTTCTCCATTTATGTTTTAGGTAGTAAAGAGACACTTGGTCGTCAATTTAACTTGTTGTTAGATACTTTTATGACTAGACAAGCAAAGCTAGTACACTATGTGTTGAATATTTTACATCAACGATTTCATGGTTTCTTTGTTAGTCAGACTCTGGAAGCAATGATTCTTGGTGGTTTGACTGCCATTGGTATGTTGCTTTTAGGCTTACCATATGTGGCTACTATTGGAGTTTTGATTTCATTTACAGCTTTAATACCTGTTGTTGGAGGTATGATTGGGACAGCTGTTGGTATGATTTTAATCATGACACAATCATTTGAACAGGCGATGCTTTTTCTAATCTTTACCATTATTTTACAACAATTAGAGGGAAACTTAATATATCCTCGTGTTGTTGGAGGTTCCATTGGCCTGCCAGGCATGTGGGTCTTGTTGGCGATTACCGTTGGAGGTGCCGTTGGAGGTATATTAGGTATGCTTATTTCGGTTCCTATCTTTGCGACTTTGTACCAAATTATTAAAGACTACACCCATAAAAAACATAAACAAGTGCAGCTATAAAAGGTCAAGAAAAATTCTTAGCCTTAACATAATCAATGTTCGTCTCATCTCTGTTAAAGCGATGAGACGATTTTTTGCTACCATTGTAGATTCGTGATATGGTTTACTACTATTTTCTAACTAATTACGAATAGTAAGATGGAGGTCGAATATGTACTGTATTGAATGGAATGAAGAAGCACTGTTACCTAGAGAACGCTTGCTCAGTCAAGGGGCAGAGCAATTAAGCAATCAAGAATTATTAGCTATTGTACTTAGAACTGGTAGTAAAAAAGAACATGTACTCAATCTTGCCAATGCAATTTTGAAAAAGTTAAACAGTATAGCCGACTTGGAGCATCTTTCGCTACAGGAATTACAACAATTGTCTGGTATTGGACCGGTTAAGTCCATTGAGATTAAAGCTATGATAGAACTAGCTAAGCGTATTCGTTCAGCTGAATATAGCCAGAAAGAACGGATTTTAAGTAGTGAGCGTCTGGCCAACAAGATGATGCTTGAAATCGGTCATGAAAAACAAGAGCATTTGGTCGCCTTGTATCTTGATACTCAAAATCGCATTATCGAACAAAAGACGATTTTTATAGGTACAGTGAGACGGTCTATTGCAGAACCAAGAGAAATTTTACATTATGCATGTCGGACGATGGCCACCTCATTAATTGTTGTTCATAATCATCCGTCAGGATTATGTCAGCCGAGTCAGAGTGATTTAGAGTTTACTGAAAAAATAAAACGATCATGTGACGACTTAGGAGTTGTCTTCCTAGATCACATCATCGTTGGTCGAAAAAGTTATTATAGTTTCAGAGAAGAAACGGATATGCTTTAGAGCTCGTTCACGATATAATCAAACAAAGCTTGATCAATATCACGTGTATGGCAAAGAAATTCTGGATGCCATTGAACGCCTAAGAAATGCTTATCTGGGTCTTCAAAAGTAATAGCTTCAATAGTATCGTCTTCAGGGCTACGAGCAATAACTTTCAAGCCGTCAGCTAATTTTTTTATAGATTGACGATGAAAAGAATTGATTTTAGTCTCTGTTCCATAAATTTTACTAAGAGATGAATCATCTGAGATACTAATGGTTTGTGTAAGCACATTAGGTTCTTCACTTTGCCAATGATCTTCAATGTGTTGATTAAGGTTGCCCCCTAAAACAACATTTGTTAGTTGCATACCACGGCAGACAGTGAATAGAGGTTTATTTTGCTTGAGGCTTTCTTTAATAATGGCTATTTCATAGAGATCACGTTCCAAAGAATAGTCATCTTTGAGCGCTTTTTTCTCTTCTCCGTAAAATTGAGGATCAACATTTTGGCCACCTGTCAAGATGACTTTGTCAACCATATTCACATATTCTTTGGCAGCTTCTTCGTCGCCGATAGGCAAAAGAAGTGGAATACCCCCAGCTTTTTTGATAGCTTCCACAAATCCTGCAGGAGCATAAGCCCAAGGAATATTATCTAGATCACGTTTTAGACGTTGGTTGGCAGTGATGCCAATAATAGGTTTAGACATAGTTACTCCTTAAAAGATAAAACAGGTTAACAAGGTCGTTTAAGGAGATGTTAACCTGTTTGCATTTAATCTGTTAGATGTTATGATGATGAACTCTATAAAAGCAGTTATCATCATACTATTTTTGGTTCATAAAGTAAAGTAGGGTCTGTAACTCACAGGTCAAATCAACATACTGAACGACAACATGTGGTGGTAATTGAAGGTTAACTGGTGAAAAGCAGAGAATACCCTCGATACCAGCATCCACAAGCAAATCAGCGACCTCTTGTGCTTTGACACTAGGTACTGTCAAAATAGCTGTTTTGATATCTGATTCAGCAAGTTTTTGTTTGAGCTGTGTGATAGCAAAGATAGGAATACCATCGGGCGTTGTGGTATTGATTAGTTTGTGATCTTCAGTATCGAATGCCATTGTGATTTGCATTTTGTTACGCTCATGGAAACGATAATGAAGCAAAGCACTACCGATATTACCTACACCAACTAAAAGCACATTGGTAAGAGCGTTATCGTTTAAAATTTCAGCAAAGAAATTCATCAGTTTCTTAACATCATAACCAAAGCCACGACGGCCTAATTCACCAAAATAGGAGAAGTCCCTTCGAACAGTAGCGGAATCAATACCAATAGCATCTGCAATCTGTTTTGAACTAGCTTTTTGAATGTTTTCGGCATTAAACCGTTTGAAGATACGATAATAAAGTGAGAGACGCTTGGCTGTTGCGTTAGGAATGGTTTTATCAATCATTGCTTTTTGTTACTCCTTGGCTTAAATTTATTTTTAAATTGTGAAAAATATCCTAACTCTATTTTAGATAAAGTTTGTGAAAAAAGCAACAATTTTCTTAATAAATTTAAGGTGAGGTGTTTATTAGTTAAACTGAGTTAAATCTTGTTTGATTAAGAAGTAATAGACACCACCAATGGTACCTTTATAGTCCAGTTCATGACCATTAAAGGTTAGTTTAACGACTTCATAATGGTCAGCAATAGGAATACTACATGCCATTTGAGATCTTTGGTAGCTGTCGTAGTCTGGATAAGAGAGTGTTTGTTCTTGCTTAGCGGCGTTTAGATAAGTAATCTCAATCATAAGTTCTCCTCCGAAGGCGATCATTTTAATATGATTGTCTTCTCATTAAATTATTATGTGACTAGTATAGATAAAAATAATGATTTTGACAATTGATTTGCTTAATCGGCATTTTTGATGAAAATGTCACGTTCGACAAGGCTGTTCATTAAGAAGTTAAATTTATCTTGAATGATTTTATGGTCATCGGACTTAAAAATATTAACTGATTTGAGTCCTGATTTGTCTGTAATGGTTAATTTAAAACCAGTTAAATCTTTATTGACGGCAATTTTGAGTAAGAATCCTTCACCGCTGTTAGGGACTTTTTCTAATAAGCGTGTTAACTCGTAGTTACCCAGCTTTGTCTGCATAAATGTAGTATCCTTTAGGGTATATCGTTTGATATTGGGACTTATAGTATAGCTGACTGGGCTTCCAGTTGGTCTAATTGTTTTTTCAAATGCCATGTAATCACCTCTTTAATAAGTTAGTTAAGGTATCAGCTAGTTGATTAACTTCTTCTATAGTATTAAGTTCAGATAGGCTGATACGGATTGATTCAGTGAGTCTGTTTGATTGTTCGCCGTAAAAGGCTTTTAAGACATGACTAGGTTCTACCAAGCCTGCAGTACAAGCTGAGCCAGTTGACACTGCAAAACCAGCTAAGTCTAATTGGGTCAAAAGGGTAGCGTTATTAGCTGAAGGAAACCCGATATTGATAATGTGGGGCAAAGTTTCCTCGGATTGATTGAGATAGTAAGGTAAGTCCCCGAGTGATTCCAAAAAGGCTTGCTTGAGTTCAGTAATAATTGCAAGATTTTTTTCTTGTTCTGAAATAGCAGTTTTTAAAGCTTCTACCATTCCACTAATACCGATTAGGTTTTCAGTACTTGCTCGTTTTTTATTTTCTTGATTGCCGCCATGAATGAGTTTATCCATAATCAGTGGTTTGGCATAAAGTAACCCAACTCCCTTTGGACCATGAAATTTATGGGCTGAAGCAGATAACAAGTCAATTTGCCATTCTTCAGGGAGTACTTTGATTTTACCTAGTGCTTGGACGGCATCAACATGAAAAACTGCTTGATGGTGGGATAGAACTTGACCAATCTCAGCAATTGGCAGGAGTGCACCTGTTTCGTTGTTAGCAGCCATTATGCTAACCAAAATAGTATCATCTCGTAAGGCCTCTGAAACTTGTTGGGCACTGATGGTACCATTTTGTGGCTGTAAGTAGGTGACTTCAAACCCAAAGCGTTCTGATAAATAAGACATGACATCTAAAACAGAATGATGTTCAATAGACGTGGTAATTAGGTGTTTTCCTTTGGATTGATTAGCGAGAGCATAGCCTTTTATAGCCATGTTATTTGATTCGCTTCCACCAGATGTAAAAGTGATATGATTAGAACTGGTTTGTAGTAGCTCTGCAATGGTTTGACGAGCTTGCCTGAGTAGCTGACTGGCCTTTCGTCCGTAAGTATGTAGACTAGACGGATTTCCAAAGGTGTCTTGCATGACGTTGGTCATGGCAGTTATGACTTCTGTGGTCAAGGCAGTTGTTGCTGCATTGTCTAAATAAATCATTAATTAGTTTCCTTGTTTGGACGATAAGAGAATAGTGGACTTAGTGGTAGTCTCTCGTGGATACGTATGATAGCTTCTGCCATTAGTTGACTTGCCGAAAGATAGACGGTGTTATCTGGCACGCGTTCTTTTGTGCTAACTGAGTCAGTGACAAGGATTTCTTTAATTGGTGTTGTATCTAAAATATCAGCAGCACCACCAGCGAATAAGCCATGACTTGCGACAGCATAAATTTCTGTAGCACCATCTCGTTCAACAATTTTAGCAGCTTCAGCAAAAGTCTTACCAGTATTTAAAATATCATCGATTAAAATAGCTTTTTTACCAGCAACTTCACCGATGATATAGCCTTCTTCACGGTGAGAATCATCTTGGGCATAATCAATAATGGCAATAGGGGCATCTAAGATTTCTGCTAGGCTACGGGCGCGTTTAATCCCTGAATTTTTAGGACTGACGATTACAATATCATCACCAACAAGGCCTTTTTCAATATAGTGTCTTGCAAAGAGAGGGACAGTAAAGAGGTTATCAACTGGAATATCGAAGAAACCTTGGACTTGAACAGCGTGTAGATCTAGGGTTAAAACACGGTCAACCCCTGCTTTCACTAACATATTAGCTACTAATTTTGCAGTTAAAGGTTCACGCGATTTGGCAATACGGTCTTGTCTTGAGTAACCGAAATACGGAACGACGATATTAATTGAGTTTGCGCTGGCACGTTTACAAGCATCAATCATAATCAAGAGCTCCCAAAGGTGATCATTGACAGGGAAACTTGTTGATTGAATGATATAAATGTCTGCTCCACGGACACTCTCTTCAATGTTGATCATGATTTCACCATCAGAAAATTGTCTTGAAGATAGTTTTCCAAGAGGGATTCCTGCAGCTTGAGCGATTTTCTCAGCGATGGCAGTATTTGAAGTGAGTGAGAAAAGTTTTAACGGTCTATCTGTGTGACGTTCTAGCATGTCAATTATGGCTCCTTTTGTTTAAAACTATTGTGAAAAAAGATTCATTATTATTATAACAAAGATATTGATTTTTTGCTTGCTTTCTTACAAGCTTATCTCAAATCATTGACCTTTAAGTGTTGCACTAAAGCGTGCAACTTTGCTTTTAGCATATTTAAAGTTAATATTATTTTTAGCTAAGAAGTCCTTAAAATCTTTTTCACCTTGTTGGGCATCGCTTACTTCTAATTCAAGCTCATAATCTTTGATGTGAGCATATTGATTATAGTCTAAGGCTAGTAAACCGATGGGGGTTTCTGTTTCTCGTCTCATCGTTGTTAGATTTCCTAGGACTTTTAGTTGTTCAAGTGGAATATGGTGCGTTATAAGCAGATCTTTAATTTGTCCTTCAGGTAATTGCAGTGTTTTGATAATGTCTTTGGCATCATTTAGTTCAAGATTTTGATTATATTCCTGATTTCCGATCTCTTGAGGAATTTTCAATGTTAATTCAGCACGATTGGCAAGAGTACGTATGCGTAGAGACATCCGATTGGCTTTGAGAATAAACTCATCACTGTCAATATAATAGTTGGTTTGTGTGATAGGTTTGATACTTTGCAACTGCATTTCTAAGCGATTGAACTCATCTTTTGTTAGTAGTGTCTTATATTCAATTTCTAAATTTGGCATAAGAGTCCTTTCCAATAAGGTATGTATATTCTGAAACATAGCTGGGACTGCTGATATTAAAAGTTTCAAAATTATGATATAATTAAATAAGTTAATTTCATTTTATAAAAAACTAACCTTTTTGACAAGAAAAGCTACCAAAAGCAGTTTACTAGCTTTAAGATGACAAAGGATTAGTTCTTTGAGGTCATCACTGAGTGAAGAATAATAGTGGTGAAAAATGTTGTTTGGTAGTGTAATGATAGCGTTTATGACAGGAGGAGATGGTATGGCAATTGACTGGGAAGCCTTTTTAGACCCCTACATTCAAACGGTTGGGGAGTTAAAAATTAAACTTCGTGGGATTCGTAAACAATTTCGTAAACAAAATATGCATTCACCGATTGAGTTTGTGACCGGTCGTGTAAAACCCATTGAAAGTATTCAAGAAAAGATGGTTTTAAGGGCCATTAAAGAAGAAAACCTTGCGCAAGATATGCAGGATATTGCAGGTTTGAGAGTTATGGTTCAATTTGTTGATGACGTTGATGAAGTTTTATCTCTTCTCCGTAAGCGAAAAGATATGCAAATTGTTCATGAACGGGACTATATTAACAATATGAAAGATAGTGGTTATCGTTCTTATCATGTCATTATTGAATATCCTGTTGATACAATTAGTGGGCAAAAAAAGGTCTTAGCAGAAATTCAGATTCGGACATTAGCGATGAATTTTTGGGCAACTATTGAGCATTCATTGAATTACAAATATAGAGGTGAATTTCCGGACGAAATCAAAAAGCGTTTGGAGATTACCTCAAAGATAGCTTTTCAATTGGATGAAGAGATGCGGAAAATTAGGGATGATATCAGAGAAGCGCAACTTTTATTTGATTCCGAAAGTAGAAAATTAAGTGATGGTGTAGGAAATAGCGATGACACAGACGAACTATACAGATAAGATAAAAGTGGCAATAATAGCTAATGGAAAGCCGCAAAGCAAACGAGTAGTTTCTAAATTGTTCCAAAACCTTAAGTCTGATCCATTGTTTTATTTGACCAAAAAAAATCCTGACATTGTGATTACAATTGGTGGCGATGGTATGCTTTTATCAGCTTTTCACATGTACGAAAAAGAACTTGATCGGATTAGATTTGTTGGTGTGCATACCGGTCACTTAGGTTTTTATGCTGACTATTTAGATAGAGAAATTGAGGATTTGATTGATAATCTTCGTAAGGACAAGGGAGTGAGCATATCTTATCCGATTTTGAAAGTTATAATTAGTTTAGGTGATGGACGTGTGATTACAGCTCGAGCCCTGAATGAGGCTACAATAAAACGTATTGAAAAGACGATGGTAGCTGATGTTGTGATTAATCAAGTGAAATTAGAACGTTTTAGAGGTGATGGATTACTTGTTGCTACTCCAACAGGCTCGACAGCGTATAATAAATCGTTAGGAGGAGCTGTTTTGCATCCGACTATTGAAGCACTTCAGCTAACGGAAATCGCAAGTCTTAACAATAGGGTCTATCGTACGTTAGGTTCCTCCATGATTATTCCTAGCAAGGATAAAATTGAAATTGTTCCGATTCGTTCAGGGAGTTATATCGTCTCTATTGATAATAAAACCTATCATCTCAAAAATGTATTGAAGTTACAGTACGAATTAGATGATGCAAAAATTCATTTTGTAGCTTCACCTTGGCACACCAGTTTCTGGGAGAGGGTCAAAGATGCCTTTATTGGAGCGTGTGACTCATGAGATTTGACTTTATCGCAACGAGACCATGTAAGGTTAAAACGCTTCTTAAAGAACACGATATTTCGAGAGGCTTACTCGCTAAAATCAAATTTCGAGGAGGCAATATCTTTGTCAATCATGTTGAACAAAACGCGATTTATCCTCTTCAAATCGGTGATGTTGTGAGCATAGATATTCCTGATGAGGAAGGCTTTGATGATTTAAAGCCAGTCAAAATGCCTTTGAAGATTGTTTATGAGGATGATCATTTTTTAGTGATAGATAAACCAGCAGGTTTTGCCAGTATTCCTAGTAGTATTCATTCCAATACTATGGCTAATTTTGTCAAGCATTATCTCATTGAACAAGGTAATCCTAATCAGCAAATTCATATTGTGACAAGATTGGATCGTGATACGAGTGGACTGATGCTTTTTGCGAAACATGGCTATGCTCATGCTCGCTTAGATAAGCAACTACAAGCAAAAACAATAGAAAAACGTTACTATGCTTTGGTTTCTGGAGAAGATGATTTACCTGATGAAGGCGAAATTATCGCACCGATTGCGCGTGATGTGGATAGTATTATTACTAGAAGAGTACACGAATCTGGAAAGTTTGCTCATACCAGTTTTAAGCTTGTCAAACAAATCGAACGAGTTAAATTAGTTGATATTAAGCTTCACACAGGAAGAACTCATCAAATTCGTGTGCATTTTTCTCATATTGGACATCCATTGCTTGGGGATGATCTTTATGGTGGTAGTTTAGATTACGGTATTCAACGACAAGCTCTACATTGTCATTATCTATCATTTATTCACCCATTTACAGAAAAGAGGCTGGAGATTGCAAGTTACTTGACAGATGACCTTGATAGCGTTATCATATATTTACAAGAAAAAAATAGTTTAAAGGAAAGTTGATGCTTTCCTTTTTAGAGGGTGGATATTTCATGGAAACATTGTTTGGCACATTGAAGTCAAAAATTGCAGGTAAAGATTTAAAAATCGTCTTTCCAGAAGGAGACGACTTGCGTGTTATCACTGCAGCAGGTCGTTTGAAAGCAGAAGGGATTTTGGAGCCAATTATTTTAGGAGATGAAGTTTATACAAAAGCTTTGCTGATTGAAGCAGGATTTCCGATGAATAATATTACTATTATCGATCCTAAAAACTATGTTCATGCAGAGTATATGAAACAAGAATTTTTAGCTGTTCGTAAGGGTAAGGTCAGCGAAGAACAAGCTGATGAAATTCTTCAGGATGTTAACTATTTTGGTGTTATGCTTGTTCATATGGGGCTTGCTGATGGGATGGTGAGTGGTGCTAACCATTCAACAGCTGATACTGTACGTCCAGCTCTTCAAATCATTAAGACTAAGCCAGGTATTTCTCGGACATCAGGTATTTTTATCATGAACCGTGAATCGACAAAACAGCGTTTTATCTTTGGAGATTGTGCTATCAATATCAATCCAAATGCTCAAGAATTGGCTGAAATCGCCATTAACACAGCTGATACAGCTAAGTTATTTGACATTGATCCAAACGTAGCGATGTTGAGTTTTTCAACTAAGGGCTCTGGTAAATCACCAGATGTTGATAAGGTGGCAGAAGCAACTCGTCTAGCAAATGAAATGCGTCCAGATTTACGTATTGACGGTGAGCTTCAATTTGATGCGGCCTTTGTACCAGCAGCTGCGAAAATTAAAGCACCAGGAAGTAAAGTTGCGGGGTATGCTAACGTCTTTATCTTCCCAGAAATTCAATCTGGAAATATTGGTTATAAGATTGCTGAACGTCTTGGTTTATTCGAAGCAATTGGTCCAATCCTTCAAGGATTAAACAAGCCAATCAATGATTTATCACGTGGTTCAAACGATGAAGATATTTACAAATTGGCTATTTTAACAGCAGCACAAGCTTTGGAAAATTAATTAATAACCATAAAAACCTCGTCTGATGATTTCATCGGACGAGGTTTTTGATATTAGTTTAAAGTTATGGTAGTTTTTTCCAGAATGTTTTAAAAATCCACATATGAATGATAATCAAGATACTTGCTAAAACAAATATTAGTATTCCACTGACTAAATAGGGTGAAATCATTGTTGAAGCAATCATGCTAACAGCTAGCGTGATACCACCTAAAAGCATGACTAAGAATTGTAAACCAGCTATTAACCACTGTCCCCCTCCTCTGTAAAAGAGTTGGTTGATATTTTGCCAATTTGTCATCAATAATTTGTGGTCACGTGCATAAACCCATTCACCAAAAACGAAACTTGATCCAAACATCCCAACAATTAGTGAGAGGATCAGGAGTAATTTGAGTTTTAGGAAGATAGCTAATATGGTGTAGATAGTTAACGGAAAAATCAACTGTACTATACCAAGAACCCAGAATTTTTGAATAGTGAATTGTCTAAAGTTAACTGGAAGAGACTTCATGAAATAGTAGTTTTCACGTTCCAGAGACATGCCAACTCCTAAGAAAGAAACTGGGCTAGAAATAAACATTCCAATCATGAATCCACATAGAAAAGCAATCCCGAAGTAACCGTTTGTTACTGTTTGGATACTGAGATCATTGTTCAAGATAGGTCCTGCAAACATTATTGCGAACAGGAGAGGATAGAGAAGCTCTTGCATAAGGAGTGTTGAATCCTTCAAACCGGATAAATGATGTCTAATTAGAACTTGTTGAAGGCTGTTTTCAGTAGTCGTTTTCTTTGGTTTACGTTTTGTAATGACATTAGCAGTCATCTTGAGTGTTTCGTTGATGTAATTAGGTAGGATAATTTGTTTAATGAATAGAACCATTGCTCCTGTTATTACTAAACCTAGCCAGAAGTTAAGTAGCGCTTCTATACTAAACGGATTATTATAGACATCATAAAAACCTCTGAAATAGGGGATATGAAAACCTAAAATTTGACCTCTTTCACTAACTGAGATGTTAGCCATTGTTTGTGTGATGAGAAGAATAATAATTCCCAAAAATATACCTAGAAACATCAAGAGTGAGGAAATTATTTTTTTATATGGACTTCTAGCTAGCGCTTTTCCAATGAAAAACAGAGCAATCAAACTGATGCTATTAGTTGTGATAAGTAGGATGAGAAACATCACAAAAGCAAAGATTGGTGCTAAGAAAGAGTGGTTGGTTTGCCAGTAAGCAATGGTTAGGTAGGCTAAGATAGGTGACAAAAAAGGTAAGCCTGTTCCCTGAGATGCGATTAGTTTTGCGAGATATATTTCAGCTGATTGAACAGGCAAAGGTAGATATAATTTAGTATCCTTACTATCATAAAAAACAGAAAATAGCGAAATAAAGAAATAGAGTATCGCTATAAATGAGAAAGAGGCTACTTGTAAACTCAAATAGGCTGGTGAATGAGCATAGTTAATGCTTGACATTAGTAAGCCATATATCCCAAACATTATTACTAGAGAAATAGTCTGCTGTCTTAGAATACTTTTATAGGCTGAAAGCTTTTTATGAGGATTTTTAGCTTGTTTTTTCTTGATAGCAGCTACTGCTTGTGGGTTAGAGTAGAGAATATTGACTTTGATCAATTCCCATATTGTTGACCAATTTATCATAGGCTATCCTCCTTATCTAATCCTTCACGTCCTACCATTTCAAGATAAATGGTTTCAAGGTCTTTATCAGGATGTTTGGCTTTTAAATCATCAATTGTGCCAAGAAAAATGAGTTTTCCTTTTTTGAGAATTGCGATACGATCACAGAGCTGTTCTGCAATACTGAGGACATGGGTTGAAAAGATGACGGTGTTACCTTCACTTGAATGTTTTTTCATCATATTTTTGAGGTCAAAGGATGCTTGAGGATCTAGACCTGTCAGAGGTTCATCCAGTACCCAAATATCAGGGTTTGGAATAAGGGCGCCGATAATAATAACTTTCTGACGCATTCCGTGAGAGAAGCTATCAATAGTTTCGTACTGTCTATCTAGAATGTCAAACAAATTGGCTAATTTTTCGATACGCTCCTCAATAGTCGATTTATCAACTCCGTAAATTTTACCTAGGAAATGCCAATACTCACTGGCTGTTAAATTTAAAAAAATGTCGGGGGAGTCAGGCACATAGGCGATGCGTTTTTTTATGTCATCACGGTGCTCTGACAATAGCTTGCCATCAACGGTGATTTGACCATAACTTGCTTCAATAATAGACGTTAGAAGACTAATAGTAGTCGTTTTCCCAGCCCCATTGTGGCCGATAAGACCAAAAATCTCACCGTTATTAATCGTTAGATTTAAGTCGCTAAGAGCTTCTTTGTCATCGTAGAGTTTTGAAACGTGGTCAAAAGTAATCATATCAAGGGCTCCTTTTAATTTTTATTATAAATTTAACTTAATTATACTGCTGTCTTCATACAAAGTCAATTTTTTTTAAAAGGGCTTTCTATGGTTTTTATCTTTTCTTAGTTTGCTAGATGAGATTTGATGTGACTGACGGTACCTTCTATATGATGGTGTTTTTATGTCAGAAAAAAGAAAGGAGCTCAGACAATAGCCTTGAGCTCTATTTCATGTGTAAGTCTACTATAATCGTGGGAATTTATAAAAAAGGTAAGCCAAAGGGGAGTTTGTTAAAGTACACTCAGTCGGCTAACGTATCGTTGTGAATAGAAGCACCAGAAGTGACGTCAGACCATCCAACAAGTGCTTGACCGCTTTCTTCAAGGTAATTTTTGAGTAGAGGTTTGATATCTTGGACATATTCCAAAATACCTGCTAGTTGACCATTTTCATCTTGTATGGGTTGATAGGTTTGGATGAGGATTTGATTTAAAGATAGCGAAGGAATAGTTGTGTGAAAGGCAGTGTCAGACTCTGCTTTAAGTTGTTCTAAAATCCATTTAGGTAAGTTTTGCTGAGGTGTCTCTTCTAAATCAAAGGGATCAGTTGGTTTATTGTTGGTAACAAGCCGCTCACCATTTTGATCGGTCAAACAAGCAAAATAAGGGAAATAATTGAGTGTTTGGTATTGGATTTTCATAGTAAATGAATGAATAGCTTTTGCTATCTTGAAGATAGAAGAGATATCTTGTTTTTCATTATTAAAATTAAAAAGTTCCAAATGGCTCAAATTTAACACAGGCAACTGACTGGTGATATCTTTAAAGCATAATATCCCCTGAAAAGACTTATCTAGATCGGAATGATATTCAGAACTTGGTAAAATACTTAAGGGATAAGTATCTCTAAATGTTTCGTCAAAATTAATCAATATTTCTTGTTCACTTAGGTTGTTGTATAAGGCTAATAACTTCATAAGTCTATGATAGCATTTTGGGTGATAAAAGCAAGAAAAGGTTATTTTAATTAAAATATGCTATACTTATAGCAAAGAGAAGGAGAAAAATATGAGAAAAAAATGGTATCGTTTTATTATTGCAATGTTGCCTGTCCTAGTCTTAGCAGGTTGTCAGAATGTATCTAATTTTTTTAAAACGACGCAAGAACAGTATCTGGGCTTATCAGGCACAATTCGTACCTTTGATGAAAATTCACAGGTGATTGACAAGATTGAAGGTAGTTCCATTTCGATTGAAAGTGATGAACGTTTTGATATGACAGATGAGTTAGGAAATGTTAGCAAGGAATCATCTGTTTTAGATATTAGTGTAGGACGTGACCAAGTTATTCATGTCGGTTCTACTTTAATTTTTACGGAAAATGGTTTGACAGACTATATGGATAAATATGCTTCATCTTTAGAGATTGAGTCTGAAGATCGTTCCATTCCTTTTGTTAATCGTTTTTTCAATCAAATCAAAAATGACTGGCTTGGCGAAAGCAAACTTATCTTGATTCGTTCACAAAATGGAACGCCCTTAGCCACATTTTTAGGAAATAAGGTTACGACGTCAGCCCCTGATGGTATTCCAAACACAACCTATTTGTTAGTTGATGGGAAACGTCTGATTATCTATCGTGCTGACTTTACCATTTATGACACGTCATTACTTGATTAAATAGTAGTTTTGAGCTTAGGATACTGCTGATGTCAGTTTTTCCTAAGCTTTTTTGGTGTTCATTTGGTTTTGAAAATCAGATGATTCATGGTGTTATATTATCCTTGCTGATAGAGTTTTTAGAGCTATTTTCATTAACCGGTTAATAATTTCCGTTAACTGGTTAAGTTTTTTCAGAAAATTTTTTAAAAATTGCCTCTTTTTATTTGACATATTAAATGAAAGCGTTATAATAATGTTGTAAATAAATTCACAAAGACTTGTGATATAGGAGGATAATATGAAAGCAGTTGTTGTTAATCAGAAATCTACTGGTGTTGAAGTTGTTGAACACGACTTACCAAAAGTTGGTGTTGGTGAAGCGCTTGTCAAAGTGGAGTATTGTGGTGTCTGCCATACAGACTTACACGTGGCACATGGTGACTTTGGTCAAGTACCTGGACGTATCTTAGGTCACGAAGGTATTGGTATTGTTGAAGAACTTGGTGAAGGTGTCACGTCGCTTAAGGTTGGTGACCGCGTATCAATTGCTTGGTTCTTTGAAGGCTGTGGTCATTGTGAATACTGTACAACTGGTCGTGAAACACTTTGCCGTTCTGTTAAAAACGCTGGTTACAGTGTTGATGGCGGTATGAGTGAATATGCTGTTGTAACAGCAGATTATGCCGTTAAAGTTCCAGAAGGACTTGATCCAGCTCAAGCATCATCAATCACATGTGCAGGTGTAACAACTTATAAAGCTATCAAGGAAGCAGGAGCTGCTCCTGGTCAATGGATTGCGATTTACGGTGCTGGTGGACTTGGTAACCTTGCTGTGCAATATGCGAAGAAAGTATTCAATGCTCATGTTGTAGCTGTTGATATCAACCAAGACAAGCTCGATTTGGCTAAAGAAGTTGGTGCAGATTTGATTGTTAATGGTAAAGAGATTGAAGATGTTGCTGGCTATATCCAAGAAAAAACTGGTGGTTGCCATGGTGTTGTTGTAACTGCAGTTTCTAAAGTTGCCTTTAACCAAGCCATCGATAGTGTTCGTGCAGGTGGTACAGTTGTTGCAGTTGGTCTTCCTTCTGAAATGATGGATGTATCAATTGTTAAGACAGTACTTGATGGAATCAAAATTGTTGGTTCACTTGTGGGTACTCGTAAAGACTTGGAAGAAGCATTCCACTTCGGTGCAGAAGGATTGGTTGTGCCAGTTGTTCAAAAACGTCCAGTTGACCATGCTCCAGCAGTCTTTGATGAAATGGAAGCAGGAACTATTCAAGGTCGTATGGTTTTGGATTTCACAGGTGAAACAGTGTAATCAATTCGATTTTATTAGATCCTATAATTGATAGAAGTAAAACCACCAGTTCGTGAATGAACTGGTGGTTTTGATATCTTGAAAAGGTAGTTGTTTGATTTACGCTTATTGTTCTTCTTCTGATTTATGGTCAGGACTATCCTGTTTTTCAGATGTGCTATCTGAGGTTACAGTGTCTTCAGCATGAAGTTGAGCATAGCTTGGTGCTTTAAAGAGTCCTCGACTTGTTTTTTGCTCTCTCTGTGAGTATAGGCTAGTTGATTTTTTACCCAAGTCCTTTTCGATATCTTTTAGCTTTTTAAAAGATTTAGTATAAGAAATTTGAGTGGTATCAACAATAGGTAAACCGCTATCGGCGTAGAAGCGTAGGAGATCTCCTGTTTGCACCTCGTCGCTGATTTGAAGCTGCAATTTGACAGCATCTCTAATTTCCTGAGTAGCTAATAAGGTAGATTCATCGGGGTTTGTGATTTCAAGACCAGAAGCTGTGTAGTATAATCGACCACCATAATTGGTGTATTCTGGTGTGACATAGGTACCAGAATTTCTAAAAGCGACAATTTGATCATTTTCTGGAGATAATAAATCTTGTCCTAGTTGAATATATTTTTCTGTAGAGATACCAAGTATATGTAATAGCGTTGGAAGAGCATCAATTGCTCCTCCATAAGTTTCACTGATAAATCCTTTATCCATTCCTGGAATATGAATCATATAAGGAACACGTTGGAGCATGGCGTTATCATAAGAAGACCACGTTTCGTAATCCTTGCCTAGTAACTCAGCCAAATCTGGATTACGTGAGTTTGAAATCCCGTAATGATCTCCATAAAGAATAATGAGCGAATTATCATAAAGGCCTGCTTCCTTTAGATAATCAAAGAAAGCTTTGATGGAAGCATCTAGATAGTTGGCTGTTGCAAAATAGCCATTGATTGTTTCATCGTCTGTTTGTGCTAATGGGAATCCAAGCTCATCACCTGACAGGTTTTGATAAGGATAGTGGTGTGAAACCGTGATAAATTTAGTATAAAATGGTTGCTGAAGTCGTTCAAGGTATTTGATTGAGTCTTTGAACATGACTTTATCATTGAGTCCGTATTGGAAGGAATTATCAGAGGTTGGTTTGGACATATAAGACTGATCGAACCAGAAATCATACCCTAATTGCTTATAGACATTATTACGATTCCAGAAGGTACCTATATTACCATGAAAGACAGCACTAGTATAACCTCCAACTTGATCAAGAATATGTGGTGCTGCTTGCTGAGTGTTATCACCACCATACTGAACGAAAAACGATCCCTGATTCAGTCCGAAAAGTGAGGTTTCCATCAGGGTTTCAGCATCCGATGTTTTTCCAGCTTTGACTTGGTGGAAAAAATTTGCAAATGAGAAGGTTTCCTTAGAGTGATAAAGGGAATTAATAAATGGCGACACTTCATACTCTTTATCATCAATTTTTAATTTGTAATCAATCAAGAACTGTTGGAAACTCTCTAAGTGAAGGACGATGATATTTCTGCCTTTGGCAATTCCAAAAAAGTCTGGGTTTGGTTCGGCATAATGGTCTGCAACGTAAGCTTTTACAGTTTCAATTTCCTCTGGTTTAGCCTCGTTACGTACTTTTTGTGTTTGATATGTTTGATTGGCATCATAACCTAAAAAGGCGGGTAAGCCTAAGGCTCTGACAACGTAGGTATTTGAAAAACCACGTGTCAATAATTCGGGACGATCAATTTCTGCCATAAAGAGATTGATTGAAAATAGCAGACTAGAGAGAGCTGTTATTGCAAAACTTGCCCTAGGGTGAAAGGGACGCTTATCTGTTGTGATATATTTTTTCTTAAATAACCAGATGAGCAAGATAGCATCTAAAAGATATACTAAATCCCACGGGCGAAGGAGATTTAACGCTGCATCACCAAGTCCTGCGGACACCTTACTACTAGCCATCATAGTACTGATAGTAATAAAATCTGAAAATTCTCTAAAATAGATAGCATTACTAATAAGTAAAAGGTTTAGGAAGGTGTAAACAACTAGCTCTGTTGTATAAAACCATTTTGTTTTTTTGATGTATAAAGGTAAACCTAATAGCAACAAGGCTATCGGAATAGGGTTGATAAAGGTCAGTAATAACTGATAAGGGTTTTCTAAACCAAGACTAAAATCAATCTGATAAGCCCACATGGTTTTTAACCAAAGAAGGCTCAATAGAGCTAGGGTAAAGCCTAGTCTAGTACTCATGATTGTCAAGGTCTTTTTGTAATCATAATTCACGTCAATTCTTCCTCAACTATATTATGTCAAAAACATTTCCATTTCATTATATCATAACTTGATAATTAACTCTTTTTTCAAGTGTAAATTATCCTATAAATTTTCTGAAAATATCAATTTACAATGAAGATACTTTCTAGTGTTACTAGATGAGCATTGTTAAGTCTTTTAATTTAAATGATGCTAAAATAGGAAAAGAACGGGTTAGTGTAAAATAAATCTCGGAAATACTTTACCAAATGCAAAAAGTCCTATATCCTAAGACAAACACCACATTTACCTAGAAGGATATAGAACCTATGACTATTGTAACAAAGATTTCCGAGATTTTAAAGTCTAGCACACACTTATCCGAGA
>NZ_JBRUGW010000030.1:0-26183 GCF_053206505.1 Streptococcus fryi
TGTTCCATATGAGTCTTTCTAATGATGGTTTGCTTGCTTTTCATTATAGGTCATATGGGACTTTTTGATACTCAAAAGGCCCTATAATCTCTATGGTGGAGTTACCCACTACAGAAATTATAGAGCCCCAAATGTATGGTCTCCTTTTTAAATATTGTGTTATACTATTTCAATAATATTACTTTCAAATAGCATATTGCAGTAGAGGTGACAGATGAGTGATGCAACATTTTATAAACGTTTAGCAGCTATTCGGCAATATATTCATGCCAATCCAGAAATATCAGGTCAAGAATACCAAACAACAGCTTTTCTAAAGAAAAAATTAACAGAATTAGGCATTAAGATAGTAACATCGTCCTTAGAGACAGGTCTTATTGCTGAAATCGGTAGTGGCTTGCCAATAATTGCTTTGAGAGCGGATATTGATGCTTTGCCGATTATTGAAAAAACAGATTTAACCTACGCGAGTCAAAATGGAGCGATGCATGCTTGTGGTCATGATTTTCATCAGACGGCATTACTAGGTGCAGCAGAATTATTAAAAGCTAGAGAATCTGACCTGAGTGGGACCATACGTCTTATTTTTCAACCAGCAGAAGAAATTTCTCTCGGAGCATATCAAGTGATTGAGGCTGGAGGGATAGATAATGTTTCAGCGATTATTGGTTTTCATAATTATCCACATCTAAAGGTAGGCCAGATTGGTCTTAGGAGCCGTGCTATTATGGCTGGAGTCGAAAAATTTAAAGTTACAGTGGAAGGGGTCAGTGGACATGCTGCACGACCAGACTTGGGTGTCGATACCGTTTTAACTGTAACACAGATTGTTAATAATTTGCAGCAGATTATAGCTCGTCAAGTATCACCATTTGAACCTGCTGTTTTGTCAGTGACACATATTGATGTCGGTTCCACATGGAATGTATTGCCGCAACAGGGCTATTTTGAGGGTACTATTCGAACATTTTCACCTGAGATGTCAAGCTTTATGAGAGAGAGAATGTCCCAAGTAGTTGAGTCAACTGCTCAACAGTTTGGTGCTAAATCAATCATTGAGTGGGATAGAACTCCATCGGTAGCTTATAATGACGAAGAAATCACACCTTTGGTTATCGAACAGTCAAAACTCTTTGCAGATGTCATTGAGGTTATGCCATCGACAGCAGGGGAAGATTTTGCGGCTTATCAAGAGCAAATTCCAGGTGTTTTTGCTTTTGTTGGTACAAATGGAGACCATAATGCACCGGATTGGCATCACGATACATTTATTGTTAAAGATGAGGCTTTACCTTATGCTGTTCAATACTACATTGAAAATGCCATGATGCTGTTAGATTATTTTCGGTGATAGTGTTTCCTTATCGTATCGATAAAGAAAACCTAATGGTGTAAAGCGTCAGTTAATGATAGAATAGAAATAGTTTTTTAGGGGGTATATCATGAAAATTAAGAAAATTTTAGCATTGACAACTTTTGCGATAGCAGCAGTTTTACTTGTTGCTTGTGGAGGTCAAAAAGCTACTAAAGAATCAGATCAAAAAGGAAAAGTGTTATTCGCGACAGTTGGTACGACAAAGCCTTTTACTTATGAAGTGGATGGCAAGTTGACGGGTTATGATGTTGAAGTGGCACGTGCTATTTTTGAAGGGTCTGACAAATATGAGATTGAGTTCAAAAAGACAGAATGGTCATCTATTTTTGCAGGTTTAGACAGTGATAAATTTGCTATGTCAGGAAATAATTTTTCATATAGTGATGAACGCGCAGAAAAATACTTATATTCTTTACCAACTGCTACTAATCCCTTAGTATTGGCAGTTCATAAAGATTCAGGTATTAAAGATTTTGATGACATTGCAGGAAAAACAACACAGGTTGTTCAAGGAACTGCGACAGCTTCATTCTTAGAATCATACAATGAAACAAATCCTGATAAAGCGACAGCACTTCAATTTACTAATGAAAACATTTCTAAAGTGCTTTTGAACGTTGACAGTGGTAAGTTTGATTACAAGTTGTTTGAAACACAAACTGTCAAAACGATTGTGGAAGAACAAGGTTTGAATAATATTGAGATTCTTGAAGTTGAGGTTCCAATGGAGGCAAAACCATATGTCTATTTCTTGTTAGCTCATGGTCAAGATGAGTTGAAGGCATTTGTTGATAAACGTATAAAAGAGTTACACGAAGATGGAACACTTGAGAAACTTTCTCAAGAGTTCTTAGGTGGAAGTTACTTACCGGAGGCTGAATAAAGCAGGTAGAATGGGGTGATAACATAGGCTTAAGGTAGCCTAGGTTATTGCACTCATTCTTTTTTGGTTTTAGGTATAGTTTATAACTATATATTTATCTATTTTTTAAGTATTTGATTATAGGTAGAACTTATGGGATAATAAACACAGTCAAAAGTTAATAAGAAGAAAAGAGGAATTTGAAAATGACATTTAAAAAATTAGCATTAGCAAGTGTAGCATTAGCATCAACGATAGTTTTAGCGGCTTGTTCAGGTGGAAAGAGTGAGTCATCATCAGATGTAACAGAATTGACTGTTGGTGTCATGACTCGAAATGGTTCAGATGTGGCACGTTGGGAAGCTATCGAAGAGGGATTAAAAGATAAGAAAGTAACGTTGAAGTATGTTGAGTTTACAGATTATTCTCAACCAAACAAGGCATTAGCCAACGGTGAAGTCGATATCAATGCTTTCCAACATTATAACTTCTTAAACAACTGGAATGAAGAAAATGGGGAAGAATTGGTAACCATCGCTGAAACCTATATCAGCCCGATTCATCTCTTCTCTGGAACGGATGCTTCAGGTAAAGTGAAATACAAGTCAGTCAAAGATATTCCAGATGGTGCTCAAATTGCTGTACCAAACGATGCTACAAATGAGAGTCGTGCCTTGTATGTGCTTCAAACGGCTGGTTTGATTAAACTTGATGTGTCAGGTGATACTTTGGCAACGATTGCTAACATTACTGAAAATCCTAAAAACTTAGACATCAAGGAGTTAGATGCTAGCCAAACAGCTCGCTCGTTAGTATCAGCTGATGCGGCTATTGTTAACAACAACTATGCTGTAGCAGCGGACCTTGACTATGCAACATCAATTTTCAAAGAAGAATCAAATGCTGACTCAAAACAATGGATTAATGTGATTGCAGGTCAACCTAACTGGGAGAAATCAGAAAAGGCAGCTGCTATTAAAGCATTAGTTGAAGCCTATCATACAGATCATGTGAAGAAAGTGATTGATGAGGCTACTAATGGTATTGATGTACCAGTTTGGTAATATGATTTAGCATAACAGGAAATTGGGAATGAAGATATGGATGTCATTCCCTTTTTGGCTGAAAATACAGAGCCATACGTACTGTGACTATGTTAATATAAATGAAGGAGTTAAGAAATATGATGAGTGAACCGATTATCACACTTGAACACATTGATATCAGTTTTCGACAAAAACATAAGACAATTGAAGCAGTTAAAGATGTGACTGTTCATATTAATAAAGGTGATATTTATGGTATTGTTGGGTATTCAGGAGCAGGGAAATCAACGCTGGTTAGGGTGATTAATCTATTACAATTGCCGACATCGGGTCGTGTTACTATTAATGGTAAAGAAACCTATGCAAATGGTCGAGTTACTTTGAACAGTAAAGAATTACGTCAGGAACGTCGTGAGATTGGGATGATTTTCCAACATTTTAATTTGATGTCACAGAAAACAGTGCGTGAGAATGTGGCTTTTGCCTTGAAACACTCAACATTATCTAAGCAAGAAAAAGCTCAAAAGGTGGATGACTTGCTGGATCTTGTTGGCTTGTCCGATAGAAGAGACAATTACCCATCACAATTATCTGGCGGTCAAAAACAACGTGTAGCTATTGCCAGAGCTTTAGCTAATGATCCTAAAATTCTAATCTCAGATGAGTCAACTTCTGCCCTTGATCCAAAAACGACCAAGCAAATTTTAGCCCTTTTACAAGAATTGAATCGTAAATTGGGATTAACAATTGTCATGATTACCCACGAAATGCAGATTGTTAAGGATATTTGTAATCGTGTGGCTGTGATGCAAAATGGTGTTTTAATTGAGGAAGGTTCTGTTTTGGAGATTTTCTCAAACCCTAGACAAGCACTGACGCAGGAGTTTATTCGCACTGCTACGGGTATTGATGAAGCTCTTGTTAAGATCGAAAAGCAAGAAGTTGTTCAACATTTACCTAAGACTGCAGTCTTAGCTCAACTGAAGTATGCTGGAACGTCAACGGATGAACCTATTTTGAATGATATTGATCGTCGTTTTGAAGTAACTGCGAATATTCTTTATGGCAATATTGAAATTTTGGATCAGGTACCAGTTGGAGAGTTGATTGTTATTTTGGATGGACAGCCTGAAAACGTTTTGGCCGCTCAGGAAGCCTTGAAAGTTGCAGGTGTTGAGGTTGTCATTTTGAAGAGAGGTGTTTAGATGATAGAATGGATCGAACTTTATTTACCAAATGTCTATAAATTAGGCTGGTCTGGAGACGCTGGTTGGGGAATGGCTATTTACAATACCCTATATATGACGATTATTCCTTTTTTGATTGGTGGGGGTCTTGGACTAGCAGCAGGATTAGTTCTTGTGATGACAGCTCCTGGTGGAGTGATTGAGAACAAGTATGTTTTTTGGCTGTTAGATAAGGTTGCCTCTATTTTTAGAGCCATACCCTTTATTATTCTATTGGCGATTTCGGCGCCAGTGACCTTGATTTTGGTAAAGACAATCTTAGGGCCTGATGCTGCCAATGTCTCTCTCTCTCTTGCTGTCTTTGCTTTCTTTTTGAGACAGGTACAGGTGGTTCTGGCAGAGCTTGACAAGGGCGTGATTGAGGCGGCTCAAGCCTCAGGAGCGACAACTTGGGATATTGTCGGTGTCTATTTGTCAGAAGGTTTGCCTGATTTAATTAGGGTGTCAACAGTGACGCTTATCTCATTAGTTGGTCAAACAGCTATGGCAGGTGCTATCGGTGCAGGTGGTCTTGGTAATACAGCTATTTCTTATGGGTATAATCGCTATAATAACGATGTGACTTGGGTAGCAACCTTACTTATTTTGGTACTTATTTTTGCTATTCAGTTTTTGGGTGACCATTTATCAGCAAAGGTTAGCCGTAAATAGTGGAGTTTAGTATAAGTATAATATTAGTGTAGATATAAGGGCGTAATGCTTATAAAAGAAAGTATGCTTTAATTACTGTGATAACTGATATAAGATCTTTTGTTAATAAATGCTGGACTTTTTGTTCGGCATTTGTTGTTATAAAGAACTATAGCTCATTTTAGAAGTCATATATTAAGATGATAGTTTAAATCAGCTATGATTTATTCATCAAAAAACTCTACCTTTTTCAGAGAAGTAAGTTTTCGGTGAAAAGGTAGAGTATTATATGTTGATTATTTTTTTAGTTTATGTAGGATGAGTCCTAAGATAAATCCGACTGTGGCAAATGTAATCCAACCCATTGAATAGGCTCCGAGAGGAACAATATTACTAAAGAAATTTTTGATGTTATCAGGTATAACAAAAAATTGCGTCATAGCTGCAAATGTTGAAATAGCATCATAGAGGCTTGCTATAAAAGTTAACCCGATTGTGGTTTTATAAACAATACCATCATTGTTGAAGAATTTATGTGATAAGGCAAGAACAATAATAACAACAGTTAGTGGGTAAAGAAGGAAGAGGACAGGGACTGACCAGTTGATAATCTCGCTTAGACCACCAAAATATAATGTTGTTGCAATTAAGGTAAAGGCGGTTGCCCAAACAATATATGATACTTTAGGAACAAGCTTGTGGAAATATTCCGCACAGGCTGATATAAGACCTGTTGATGTTGTCAGGCAAGCTAAGAAAATAACGACTGATAGAATTACTTGACCGACAGTGCCGAGATAATAGTGAGAAGCTTTGCTAAGAATTGTTCCTCCGTCAACGGCATTTCCATTCAACATAAATTGGCCATCAGTTAAGTTAAATAATGCTTGAGATGTGGCACCGATACGGCTGACAAAAATATAGATGAGTGCTAAAAGCAAGGTTGCAATAACGCCAGATTTAACGGTTATACCAGCGATCTCAGCATTGGATTTAGCTCCGAAGCTTTTAGCTGAATTGATAACAACGATGGCAAATGCTAAAGATGCCAGAGCGTCCATTGTCCCATATCCTTGAATCAGTCCAGCAACAAAAGGAACATCGGCAAAAGCGTTATCGATACTTGCTTTGGCATTTAACGGCGTTCCAAGGCTATCTGCAGGATTGACAAATGATGCAATGACTAAAATAGCGATAACGAGCAACAAGGTGGGGGTTAGATATTTTCCGATACGATCAGCCATTTTACTAGGTTTAATAGCTAGAAAATAAGATAAACCAAAGAAGATGATAGCATATAGGACTTTGACAAGAAAACTGCTACCAAAAACAGGTTCAATGCCAATCGAATAGGATGTGGCTCCTGTCCTAGGAATCGCGAAGAAAGGCCCAATGGATAGGTAAAGGGCTACTGAAAAGAAAATAGCGTAAAGTTTCGAAACTGGTCTAGCGATACTTTCAGCATCTTCAGAGCCTGTATAAGCGATAGCTACAACACCTAAAAGTGGTAAAGTAACAGCTGTTAAGCAGAAACCTAAAACTGCCAACCAAAGATTACTTCCTGAGTAAAGGCCTAATAAAGCTGGATAGATGAGGTTACCAGCACCAAAGAAAAGAGCGAACAGCATGAGTCCTACAATCAGATACATACTAGTCAGAGATTGAGATTTTTTCATAGAGTATCTCCTATACTAAAGATTTAGCTAAGTAGCAGGTGATACTTAGCATTATATTATAAGGAAATATTATAAAGTAAGAATAAGTGAGTGTCAATAGTTATTTTCTAAATAGACATATTTTTCAGAAAAGACTTGAAATTCAGATTTTTAAGAATCTTGAGTTATTTAACTTGACGAAATGATATTTTTATATTATGATGAAAAAACATCTCTGTCGTCAGAGTTAGGATACTTGGAGGAAACGTTTATGAAAGATATGTTAAAAGCTTGGCAAAACATCAGTTTGATTAAGCGAATTAGTATTGGTGTGGTCATAGGGACACTATTAGGACTTTATTTACCACAATTAACTTTTTTGGGCATTTTGGGAAGTCTTTTTGTAGGAGCATTGAAAGCCATTGCACCGTTATTGGTTTTTGCGTTGGTAGCTAATGCTCTAGCTCAACATCGTGAGGGACAAGAGACGAATATGTCGACGGTAGTCGGTTTATATTTGTTTGGTACTTTTGCTGCGGCTTTTATGGCTGTTTTGGTGAATTATCTTTTTCCTTTGACACTGCGTTTAGCTGAAAATGCTGGGACAGATATTGCGCCGCCACAAGGAGTAGGAGAGGTGTTACATACTCTCTTAATGAATGTCGTTGATAATCCTATCAATGCTCTTGTTAAAGGCAATTATATTGGTGTTTTGTCTTGGGCAGTAGTGTTTGGTTTAGCTCTTCGAAAGACTAATGAACAAACTAAGGAATTGTTGAATACGTCAGCTGAAGTCACGTCTAAGATTGTGTCTTGGGTTATTCAAACGGCACCGCTTGGTATTTTGGGTTTGGTGTTTACAACGATTGCAGATAATGGTATTTCGGTTCTAGCTGACTACGGTATGTTGTTGACTGTCTTAGTTGGGACTATGGTATTTGTTGCCTTGGTCATCAATCCATTGATAGCTTTCGTTATGTTGCGTCAAAATCCTTATCCACTTGTATTCCGCTGTTTACGTGAAAGTGGTGTGACGGCATTCTTTACTCGTTCATCTGCAGCTAACATTCCTGTCAATATGAAGTTATGTGAGGATTTAGGGCTTAACAAAGAAATGTACTCGGTTTCAATTCCTCTAGGAGCAACCATTAATATGGCTGGTGCAGCTATTACGATTAACGTTCTAACTTTAGCTGCTGTAAATACACTAGGCATTCAAGTGGATTTTGCTACAGCCCTACTTTTGAGTGTGGTTGCTGCGGTATCAGCTTGCGGAGCTTCAGGTGTTGCAGGAGGATCTTTATTGCTAATCCCAGTTGCTTCAAGTTTGTTTGGTATTCCAAATGATATTGCGATGCAAGTTGTGGGTGTTGGTTTTATCATCGGAGTTGTTCAGGATTCTGTTGAAACAGCTCTTAACTCATCTACCGACGTTATCTTTACGGCTGTTGCTGAATTTAGCAAACGACCAAAATCTCAACGCCATATATAATTCTTATAAGATATATCAAAATGAAAATATCAGAAGCTGGGTGATTGCTCAGCTTTTTTGTCATATTTTGTCAAAAATACAGTTGTTATAGTTTTAGACTATATAAAAGTGATAATAGCTATTTTACAAAAGTTTTTGTTAATAAATACATGAGAGTAGCCTCTAAAGAACAGATAAGTTGTATTGACTAGCTTCTGGTGTTTTTTATTCAGTTGTTGGTAAGCGTTCCCCTTTTCTGTTATAATAGGTATTGAAAGTTTAATAAATAAGATGAAGGAGTTTTTTTGAAGGGAAGAATTATAAAAGCTTTAGCAGGATTTTATTATGTCGAATCAGAAGGAGTTGTCTATCAGACAAGAGCAAGAGGGAATTTTCGTCAGAAAGGGCATAAACCTTTTGTTGGGGATTGGGTAGAATTTTCGGCGGAGGAACAGTCAGAAGGCTATATTTTGTCTATTGAAGATAGAAAAAATAGTTTGGTGAGACCACCAATTGTTAACATTGATCAAGCTGTTGTGATTATGAGTGCCAAGGAGCCAGATTTCAATCCTAACCTGTTAGATCGTTTTTTAGTTTTGTTGGAAAATAAGAAAATTAAACCGATTATTTTTATTTCTAAAATGGATTTGTTGGAACATCCTGCCATGTTTGACTTCTATTTTGCGAATTATGAAAAAGTAGGTTATTGGATTGTGTCGACGATTGATGAGTTACTTCCTTTACTAAAGGATAAGGTGACTGTTTTTATGGGACAGACGGGTGTTGGTAAGTCGACGCTTCTCAATACAATTGCTCCTGATTTGGCACTTGAGACAGGCGAAATTTCTGGACATTTGGGAAGAGGTCGTCATACAACTAGAGCAGTGAGTTTTTATCATATCAACGATGGTCTAATAGCAGACACACCCGGATTTAGCGCCTTAGATTATGAGGTCGACAATAGTGAGGATCTCAACAAAGCCTTTATTGAGATTGATTATGTGAGTAAACAATGCAAGTTTAGGACGTGTACCCATACTCATGAACCTGCATGTGCTGTAAAAGATGCTGTTGATAGAGGAGATATTTGGCAATTAAGATATGATAATTATTTACAATTGCTGAGTGAAATTGAAAACCGTAGAGAAATCTATAATAAAAAATCAAGTAAGCAATAGCTTAGTGGAAAAAGGAGGAACTTATGTCATCATTTAAAATCGCACCATCTATACTTGCCGCAGATTACGCTCAATTTGGAGCGGAACTGCAACGCATTGATGAAACAGCTTCTGAATATGTTCATATTGACATTATGGATGGTCAATTTGTGCCAAATATCAGCTTTGGTGCTGATGTGGTCGCAAGCATGAGAAAGCATAGTAAATTGGTGTTTGATGTTCATTTGATGGTGGTTAATCCAGAGCGTTATGTTGATGCGTATGCTCAAGCTGGTGCAGATATTATGACGATTCACGCTGAGAGTACCCTACATATTCATGGTGCTTTACAGAAGATTAAGCAAGCAGGTATGAAGGCTGGTGTGGCGATTAATCCAGGGACACCTGTAGAGGCTCTTGTGCCTGTCTTAACGTTAGTTGACCAAGTGCTGATAATGACTGTTAATCCAGGTTTTGGTGGGCAAGCTTTTATTCCAGGGACAATGCCTAAAATTGAACGTTTGGTTAATCTGCGTCAGGAACTGGGGCTATCTTTTGATATTGAAGTGGACGGCGGAATTGATAATCTTACCATTAAACAAGCCAAAGATGCTGGTGCTAATGTTTTTGTGGCGGGCTCTTACGTCTTTAAAGGAGACTTGGTAGAACGTGTGAATAGTTTAGTTGAGGCGCTGAATGACTAAAGTATCGCTATTTGCTGGAGGACGGCTATCATCAATTTCTGTAACAGGAGATGTTGTTGTAGGCGTTGATAGAGCTTGTTTGACGCTTATTCAGCAAGGTCACATATTAGATATGGCTGTTGGTGACTTTGATTCAGTCACGTGGGCTGAAAAACATCTGATTAAAAACAAGGCTCGGCGAATAATTGAAGCCTCTGCAGAAAAGGATGATACGGATACTGAGTTGGCTTTGATTGAACTCTTCAAAGTGTGGCCGGATTCGGAAGTAACAGTATATGGTGCTTTTGGGGGACGTCTGGATCATGAACTATCAAATCTCTTTTTACCTAGTCATCCTCAATTACGTGAAAAAATGATGCAAATTACCTTGATAGATGAGCAAAATAGTGTTCGTTTTTACCCCAAGGGTCGTCATTTGATTGATGCTTATTCGGATATGGCCTATATCTCCTTTATGTTAGAAGGGCAAGGACGCTTAGAGATACTGGGAGCCAAATACCCTTTAACTGAGCATAATTATTTTGAACGTAAGATTTATAGTTCTAATGAGTTTTTAGATGGCCCGATTTCTGTGGAGGTGCCAGATGGCTATTTGATTGTGATTGCATCAAAGGATAAGGGGTAAAACGATGGAAATGATTATAGCACTTCTTTTAATCACTAGCTTAGTTGTTAATTTTGTCCAATACCGTCATTTAGAGCGATTAAAAGATGACTTCACTAAATTTCAGGAAGATAACGCCGATCGTTTATCTGATCAATTAAGTTATCAACTGACTATGGCAAATAAGGAACAAGAGCTTGTTATCAATAGGGATTTTAATAAGCTTCAGACGGAATTTTATCAGTATTTTCATGATGTCAGAGAAGTCTTGGAGCAACAATTACGAGAAAATCGGCAAACAACAGATCAGAGACTAAATGCGATGCAGGAGCAACTATCTCATTCTGTTCAAACGATGACCGATTCAACGGATAAACGTCTGGAGTCTATTCGTTTAACAGTTGAAGAAAAATTAGAAAGTACTCTCCACAGTCGTCTGAAACTTTCTTTTGAACATGTCTCCAAACAATTGGAAAGTGTGAATCAAGGTTTGGGTGAAATGAGGACTGTTGCTAAGGATGTAGGAGCACTTAATAAAGTACTATCCAACACCAAAACACGAGGGATTTTAGGAGAGTTGCAACTTGGCCAAATTATTGAAGACATTATGACGGAGCAGCAATACGGCCGAGAAGTTCCAACTGTTTCAGGGTCAAATGATCGTGTGGAGTATGCGATAAAATTACCAGGTCAAGCCAAAGATAGCTATATTTATCTGCCTATTGATTCAAAATTCCCTCTGGAGTCATACTATCAACTAGAGGAAGCTTATGAACAGGGAGATAAGGAGCTTATTGATTTACATCGAAAAAACTTATTAGCTAGTGTCAAACGCTTTGCTAAAGATATTAATACAAAGTACCTCAATCCTCCTGAAACAACTCATTTTGGTATCATGTTTTTACCAACGGAGGGCTTATATTCGGAAATTGTTAGAAATGCAGCTTTCTTTGATCGTTTGAGACGAGAGGAAAATGTGTTGGTGGCAGGTCCATCAACACTGTCAGCTTTGCTTAATTCTTTATCAGTTGGCTTTAAAACCTTGAATCTGCAAAAAAACGCTGACGATATTAGTTATATTTTAGGGAATGTAAGAACAGAATTTGGCAAATATCAAGGTATGTTGGCCAAGACACAAAAACAATTAGCAATCGCTAGTAAGACGTTAGATAATCTCTTAACAACACGAACAACAGCTGTATTTAAAGCTTTAGATAAGATGGAGTCGGGAGATCACCAAGAAGCAATGATACAGTTAGGGCGATTTGATCACTCCTCAAGTATCGATAAGATAGTTGAGCCTTCTCAAGAAGACTAAGAGGAAAAATGATGGTAAAAATAAATCAGATGAAGAAAGATGAACTATTTGAAGGATTTTATTTGATAAAGACCGCAGAAGTTCGTAAAACAAGGGCTGGAAAAGATTATATTGCCTTTGTTTTTCAGGATGATACAGGTGAAATTAGCGGTAATCTATGGGATGCTCAAACTTATAACGTAGAGGAGTTTGTGGCAGGTAAGGTTGTTCATATGAAGGGGCGTCGAGAAGTTTACAACGGCACACCTCAGGTCAATCAAATCACTCTGCGCCATCCCCGTGATAATGAACCCCATAATCCTAAGGATTTTAAAGAAAAGTCGCCTGTAAATAGTTCAGATATCAAAGAATATTTAGAACAGATGATTTTTAAAATCGAAAATGCGACATGGCAACGTATTGTTAGAGGGTTGTATAGAAAATTTGGTAAAGAATTCTATTCATTTCCAGCGGCAAAAACAAATCATCATGCTTTTGAAAGCGGCTTGGCTTACCATACTGCTACCATGGTTAAGCTAGCCGACGCTATCGGTGATATCTATCCTAATCTTAATAAAAGCCTGTTATATGCTGGTATTATGCTGCATGATTTGGCAAAAGTGATTGAGTTGACAGGCCCTGAGAACACAGAGTACACCATTAGAGGAAACCTCATCGGTCATATAGCGCTGATTAATGAGGAAATCACTAAGATGATTATCGAACTAGGGATTAGTGATGATAAGGAAGATGTTATTGTTCTAAGGCATGTTTTGCTGAGTCATCACGGTCAATTGGAGTATGGTAGTCCGGTAAGACCTCGTGTGATGGAAGCTGAAGTCCTACACATGATTGATAATATCGACGCCGAAATGATGATGATGACAACAGCTTTGAGTCGAGTTGGTAGGGGCGAGATGACAGCTAAAATTTTCCCTATGGATAATCGTTCTTTCTACAAACCAACATGGGATAACTAGTGATAATATCACTTTGTTACTATATAAGAGAAAGAAAAGCGAGCATTTGAGATAAAATGTTCGTTTTTTTATTGGTGGTTATGATATAATTAAGGACATATAATGATCTCAGATTGCTATCTGATTGTATTGTTAAGTATCTATTGTATTTTGTGATTATTTAGAGATATAGAAGTGGTGAATATATGAAGTTAAGACGAAGTGAACGTATGGTAGTTATTTCAAACTACCTAATCAATAATCCTTATAAATTGACTGGACTCACAACCTTTGCAGAGAAGTATCAGGCGGCTAAGTCATCCATTTCTGAAGATATTGCTATCATCAAAAAAGCCTTTGAAGAAAGTCACATCGGAGAAGTTGAAACGATAACAGGTGCTAGTGGGGGTGTTATTTTTACCCCAACGATTTCTAGAGAAGAATCTTTGGAAATGGTAACTAATCTCTGTGAACGTCTATCAGAGAGCGATCGTATTTTGCCTGGTGGCTATATTTATTTATCGGATCTTCTTAGCACCCCAACGATTTTAAATACGGTTGGTCGCATTATTGCCAATGCATTCAAAGGTGAGAAGATTGATGCAGTGATGACGGTGGCAACAAAAGGTGTTCCTTTAGCTAATGCGGTTGCTAATGTTTTAAATGTTCCGTTTGTAATTGTTCGTCGTGATTTGAAAATTACAGAAGGTTCAACTGTTTCTGTGAACTATGTTAGTGGCTCTAGCGAACGTATTGAAAAAATGTTCCTATCTAAGAGAAGTTTGAAACCTAATAGTCGTGTTTTGATTGTGGATGATTTCCTCAAAGGAGGGGGAACCATCACGGGTATGACGAGTCTTTTATCGGAATTTGATAGCACCTTAGTTGGGGTTGCTGTATTTGCTGATAATACCAAGGCAGAGCGAGATAAATTAACTTACAAGTCTCTCCTAAGTGTTTCTGAAATTGATGTCAAAAACAATCACGTTAAGGTTGAAATTGGCAATATTTTTGAGTAACATGCTTAACGAGATAATGTCGTGAAAAAAGAGTAAAAAGTTTCTGTGGTGAAACAATCCTACAGAGCTTTTTGTTATAGCTTTCTGAGCTATTATGACATTCATTTAACTGGCTAACATGATTTTAGAACTTCCCTAATTTGGTCATTGACAAAGTCGCAAAGATAAATCATAATTGGTAAAAAATATCTTGACAGTTAGCTATCGTCATGGTATTATATTAGACGGTACTTTTTACTTTTGGTCTCTCAAAAGTGTACAGAGACGTGCTGACAAATGTTGCAAAAGTACACACAGGTATGGGCTGTCACCAAGTGCCATATCAACCAAAATTAAAATATTACAGGAGAATGTAGATGCCTACAATTAACCAGTTGGTTCGTAAACCACGTAAATCTAAAGTAGAAAAATCTAAATCACCAGCGCTTAACGTTGGTTATAATAGTCATCGTAAAGTGACAACAAACGTATCTGCACCACAAAAACGTGGTGTTGCGACTCGTGTTGGAACAATGACACCTAAAAAACCTAACTCAGCCCTTCGTAAATTTGCCCGTGTACGTTTGAGCAACCTTATTGAAGTTACTGCTTACATTCCAGGTATCGGACACAACTTGCAAGAACACAGTGTTGTGCTTATCCGTGGTGGACGTGTAAAAGACCTTCCGGGGGTACGTTATCATATCGTTCGTGGTGCACTTGATACTGCAGGTGTAGCAAACCGTAAACAAGGCCGTTCTAAATACGGTGCTAAACGTCCTAAAGGATAAGAAAGGGGAGATAAGAAATGAGTCGTAAAAACCAAGCGCCAAAACGTGAAGTATTGGCAGATCCATTATACAATTCAAAACTTGTAACACGTCTTATCAACCGCGTTATGCTTGATGGTAAACGTGGCGTTGCTGCTAGCATCGTTTACGGAGCTTTTGAAACAATTAAAGAAGCAACTGGTAATGAGCCACTTGAAGTTTTTGAAACAGCAATGGACAACATCATGCCTGTTCTTGAAGTACGTGCACGTCGTGTTGGTGGTTCTAACTACCAAGTACCAGTTGAAGTTCGTCCAGAACGTCGTACAACTTTAGGTCTTCGTTGGTTGGTTAACGCATCACGTGGACGTGGTGAACACACTATGAAAGACCGTCTTGCTAAAGAAATTATGGATGCGGCAAATAACACAGGTGCGTCAGTTAAGAAACGTGAAGATACTCACAAAATGGCTGAAGCTAACCGTGCCTTTGCACACTTCCGTTGGTAAGATTAGCCAACTTTATTGGCATAAGATTACATTTTGTAATCAGAACATAAAATTTGGCATAAAAAGCTTTAGAACGGGTAGGTCCTGCCTATCCGTTCTTTTCTAAATATGCTATAATGGTTAAGTAAAAAAAATATATAGGAGAACAAAATCTCATGGCACGCGAATTTTCATTAGAAAAAACTCGTAATATCGGTATCATGGCTCACGTTGATGCTGGTAAAACAACAACAACAGAGCGTATTCTTTACTATACTGGTAAAATCCACAAAATCGGTGAAACACACGAAGGTGCGTCACAAATGGACTGGATGGAGCAAGAACAAGAACGTGGTATCACTATCACTTCTGCGGCTACAACAGCACAGTGGAAAAACCACCGTGTAAATATCATCGACACGCCAGGACACGTGGACTTCACAATCGAAGTACAACGTTCACTTCGAGTACTTGATGGTGCGGTAACAGTACTTGACTCTCAGTCAGGTGTTGAGCCACAAACAGAAACAGTTTGGCGTCAAGCGACTGAATATGGTGTTCCACGTATCGTATTTGCCAACAAAATGGATAAAATCGGTGCTGACTTCCTTTACTCAGTACAAACACTTCACGATCGCTTGCAAGCAAATGCTCATCCAATTCAATTGCCAATCGGTGCTGAAGAAGATTTCCGTGGTATCATTGACTTGATCAAGATGAAAGCTGAAATCTACACAAATGACTTAGGTACAGATATTCTTGAAGAAGATATTCCAGAAGAATACCTTGAGCAAGCTCAAGAATACCGTGAAAAATTAGTTGAAGCAGTTGCTGAAACTGATGAAGAATTGATGATGAAGTACCTTGAAGGTGAAGAAATCACAAATGAAGAATTGGTTGAAGGTATCCGTAAAGCGACAATCAACGTTGAGTTCTTCCCAGTATTGTGTGGTTCTGCCTTCAAGAACAAAGGTGTTCAATTGATGCTTGATGCGGTACTTGCATACCTTCCAAGTCCAGTTGATATTCCTGCTATCAAGGGTATTAATCCAGATACAGATGAAGAAGAAACACGTCCAGCATCTGATGAAGAACCATTTGCAGCTCTTGCCTTCAAGATCATGACTGACCCATTCGTAGGTCGTTTAACATTCTTCCGTGTTTACTCTGGTGTTCTTAACTCAGGTTCTTACGTATTGAATACATCTAAAGGTAAACGCGAACGTATCGGACGTATCCTTCAGATGCACGCTAACAGCCGTCAAGAAATTGAAACTGTTTACTCAGGTGATATTGCAGCAGCAGTTGGTTTGAAAGATACAACAACTGGTGACTCATTGACAGACGAAAAAGCAAAAATCATCCTTGAGTCAATCAATGTTCCAGAACCAGTTATCCAATTGATGGTTGAGCCAAAATCTAAAGCAGACCAAGATAAGATGGGTATTGCCCTTTCTAAATTGGCTGAAGAAGATCCAACATTCCGTGTTGAAACAAACCCTGAAACAGGTGAAACAGTTATCGCAGGTATGGGTGAGCTTCACCTTGATGTCCTTGTTGACCGTATGCGTCGTGAATTTAAAGTTGAAGCTAACGTAGGTGCTCCTCAAGTATCTTACCGTGAAACATTCCGCGCTTCAACTCAAGCACGTGGTTTCTTCAAACGTCAGTCTGGTGGTAAAGGTCAATTCGGTGACGTTTGGATTGAATTCTCACCAAACGAAGAAGGAAAAGGTTTCGAGTTCGAAAACGCTATCGTCGGTGGTGTGGTTCCACGTGAATACATTCCAGCGGTTGAAAAAGGTTTGATTGAATCTATGGCTAACGGTGTTCTTGCTGGTTACCCATTGGTAGACGTGAAAGCTAAACTTTACGATGGATCATACCACGATGTCGATTCATCTGAAACTGCCTTCAAGGTTGCAGCATCTCTTGCCCTTAAAGAAGCTGCTAAATCAGCACAACCTGCTATCCTTGAGCCAATGATGCTTGTTACAATCACAGCTCCAGAAGAAAACCTTGGTGATGTTATGGGTCACGTAACTGCTCGTCGTGGACGTGTTGACGGTATGGAAGCTCATGGTAATAGCCAAATCGTTCGTGCATTTGTTCCACTTGCTGAAATGTTTGGTTACGCAACAGTTCTTCGTTCAGCAACACAAGGTCGTGGTACATTCATGATGGTATTTGACCACTATGAAGATGTTCCAAAATCAGTTCAAGAAGAAATCATTGCTAAAAATGGTCGTTAAGATTTGATTTTAACAGAAAGTCATCGCTTAAGTTCTAAGTGATGACTTTTTCTGTTGGAACGAGTTACTTGAAATTTGACCAGAAAGTGATAGACTGTATTTGTCACTAATTAGTAAGAAAGGTATTTTATGACGACAGTATTATTAGTAAAAGGCCATCCTTTGGATGTTGATAGTTCTTATTCTATCAAATTGCTAGAGACATTTAAACAGCGATATGCCGCTGTCTACCCTGAGACGGAATTTATTGAGCTTGATGTTTATAAGGAAAACATTCCTGACCTTGATAAAGACTTTTTAGATAGTTTGACACGTCAAAAGAAGGGGGAGGTATTATCTGATGAAGAGCAAAGTCGCTTAAATGATTTCAATCGTTTTTCAGAACAACTACTAGCAGTTGATAAAGTAGTTATTGCAAATCCGTTGTGGAATATGTTTTTACCAAGTCGCCTTTTAATGTGGATCAATGCTTTAAATGTTGTCGGTAAAACGTTCAGATATACTGCTGAGGGACCTATTGGTCTCGTTAAAGGCAAGAAGCTGCTCCATATCCAAGCAAACGGGGGCATTTATAAGGGGCAAGATGCAGGTGCTACCTATGTTAAATCAATTTTTAACTTTTTAGGGATTGATGATATAGAGACGCTCTATTTTGAAGGTCACGCCTATGACCCATCAAATGCAGCAACCTTGTACGAGGACGCCTTGGCTCGTCTTGATAACATTGTAGAACACTTCTAAAACTTGCCAATCAATCTTGTGTGAGATATAGCTTATTTTATGACATTAGCTCATTTAGAAAGATTTACAGTCGTGTATTAACATTAAAAAGATTGATAAATCGTTAAAAGTATGCTATAATAAGTATAATTATTTGTCGTTTGTCTTGGTTGAAATATTGTCCAATCAAGACTTTCAGCAGTTAAATCAAACTTTTATAAGTCAGATTTAGCTGCTCTTTTTGTGTCTATTTTTAGGATGATTTTATTTTGTCATATAAATTTAAATTTTCTAACAATTTGCACGAGGGCAAAAAAGGTTTGTTAAAACAAACTTGAAGATTGAACTTGGGTTGACAAAAAGGCTGTAAGGTCTTTGACAAATGCCCACTGTATCTTAAAAAAGGAGTAAAAAACTTGGCAGGACATGAAGTTCAATACGGTAAACACCGTACTCGTCGTAGCTTTTCAAGAATTAAGGAAGTTCTTGATTTACCAAATTTGATTGAAATTCAAACAGATTCATTCCGAGACTTTTTAGATCATGGCCTTAAGGAAGTCTTTGAAGATGTCTTACCAGTGTCTAACTTTACAGACACTATGGAATTGGAGTTTGTCGGCTATGAGTTAAAAGAGCCAAAGTACACTTTGGAAGAAGCTCGTTCGCACGATGCTCACTATTCAGCACCGATTTTTGTGACTTTCCGTTTGATTAACAAAGAAACAGGCGAGATTAAAACACAAGAAGTATTCTTTGGAGATTTCCCGTTGATGACTGAGATGGGAACATTTATTATTAACGGTGCAGAGCGTATTATCGTTTCTCAGCTTGTCCGTTCACCAGGTGTTTACTTTAATGATAAGGTAGATAAAAATGGTAAAGTTGGCTATGGCTCAACAGTCATTCCTAACCGTGGGGCATGGTTAGAACTTGAGACAGATGCTAAAGACATTGCCTATACGCGTATTGACCGTACACGTAAGATCCCATTTACGACCTTGGTTCGTGCTCTTGGTTTTTCAGGGGACGATGAGATCATGGATATCTTTGGCGATAGTGAATTGGTTCGCAATACGATCGAGAAAGATATTCATAAAAATCCAGCAGATTCACGTACTGACGAAGCTCTTAAAGAAATTTATGAACGTCTCCGTCCAGGTGAACCAAAGACTGCTGAGAGTTCAAGAAGTCTTTTGATTGCACGTTTCTTTGATGCACGTCGTTACGATTTAGCTGCGGTTGGTCGTTATAAAATTAATAAGAAGTTAAATGTTAAAACACGTCTTTTAAATCAAGTTATTGCTGAAAACTTGGTTGATCCTGAAACTGGTGAAATCCTTGTTGAAGCTGGTACTGAGATGACACGTTCAGTGATTGAATCAATTACTGACCATCTTGATGGAGATTTGAACAAGTTTGTTTATACGCCAAATGATTATGCGGTGTTGACAGAACCAGTTGTTCTTCAAAAATTCAAGGTTGTTTCACCGATTGATCCAGACCGTGTTGTGACTATTGTTGGTAATGCTAATCCTTCTGATAAAGTGCGTGCTTTGACGCCTGCTGATATTTTGGCTGAAATGTCATATTTCTTGAACTTGGCAGAAGGTCTTGGTAAGGTAGATGACATTGACCACCTTGGGAACCGCCGTATTCGTGCAGTTGGTGAATTGTTAGCCAACCAATTCCGTATTGGTTTGGCTCGTATGGAACGTAATGTTCGTGAGAGAATGTCTGTCCAAGATAATGATGTCTTGACACCTCAACAAATCATCAATATTCGTCCTGTCACAGCAGCCATTAAAGAATTCTTTGGGTCATCACAGTTGTCACAGTTCATGGATCAGCATAACCCACTGTCAGAATTGTCACATAAACGTCGTTTATCAGCCTTAGGGCCGGGAGGTTTAACACGTGACCGTGCTGGTTATGAAGTGCGTGACGTTCACTATACGCATTACGGTCGTATGTGTCCAATTGAAACGCCTGAAGGACCAAATATTGGTTTGATCAATAACTTGTCATCATATGGGCATTTGAACCGCTATGGCTTTATTCAAACACCATATCGTAAAGTTGATCCTGTGACACGTGCCGTAACAGATGAAATTCACTGGTTGACGGCTGATGAAGAAGATGAATTTACTGTAGCTCAGGCTAACTCACCGTTAAATGAAGATGGGACGTTTGCAGAAGAAATCGTCATGGGACGTCATCAAGGTAACAACCAAGAATTCCCTGCTAGTCAAGTGGAGTACATGGATGTTTCTCCTAAACAGGTAGTTGCGGTAGCGACAGCTTGTATTCCATTCTTGGAAAATGACGACTCCAACCGTGCCCTCATGGGTGCCAACATGCAGCGTCAGGCTGTGCCGTTGATTGATCCTAAGGCACCTTATGTTGGTACTGGTATGGAGTATCAAGCGGCGCATGACTCTGGTGCGGCAGTTATCGCTCAACACGATGGTCGAGTGACATACTCTGATGCTGACAAAGTTGAAGTGCGTCGTGAAGATGGTTCTCTTGATGTTTATAAAGTAACAAAATTCCGCCGTTCAAACTCTGGTACTGCTTATAACCAACGTACTCTTGTTAAGGTTGGCGATCTTGTTGAAAAAGGTGATTTCATCGCTGACGGTCCATCTATGGAACGTGGTGAGATGGCACTTGGTCAAAACCCTATCGTTGCCTACATGACTTGGGAAGGTTATAACTTCGAGGATGCGGTTATCATGAGTGAACGCTTGGTGAAAGAGGATGTTTATACTTCTGTTCACCTTGAAGAGTATGAATCAGAAACACGCGATACTAAGTTAGGCCCTGAAGAAATCACACGCGAGATTCCAAACGTTGGTGAGGAAGCGCTCAGAGATCTTGATGAGATGGGAATTATCCGTATTGGTGCCGAGGTTAAAGAAGGCGATATCCTTGTTGGTAAGGTAACACCTAAGGGTGAAAAAGACCTGTCTGCTGAGGAGCGTCTCTTACACGCTATCTTTGGTGACAAGTCACGTGAAGTTCGTGATACTTCACTTCGTGTTCCTCACGGTGGAGATGGTGTTGTCCGTGATGTTAAAATCTTTACACGTGCAAATGGTGATGAGCTTCAATCTGGAGTTAACATGCTTGTTCGTGTTTACATCGCTCAAAAACGTAAGATTAAAGTTGGTGACAAGATGGCCGGACGTCATGGTAACAAGGGTGTCGTTTCACGCATTGTTCCAGTTGAAGATATGCCATATCTTCCAGACGGTACACCAGTCGATATCATGTTGAACCCTCTTGGGGTACCATCACGTATGAACATTGGTCAGGTAATGGAGCTTCATTTGGGTATGGCAGCTCGCAACTTGGGTATCCATATTGCAACGCCAGTCTTTGATGGAGCAACTTCTGAAGACCTTTGGTCAACCGTTAAAGAAGCTGGTATGGACAGTGATGCTAAGACTGTTCTTTACGATGGTCGTACTGGTGAGCCATTTGACAACCGGGTTTCTGTTGGTGTCATGTACATGATTAAACTTCACCACATGGTTGACGATAAACTTCATGCTCGTTCAACTGGTCCTTACTCACTTGTGACACAACAGCCGCTTGGTGGTAAAGCACAATTTGGTGGTCAGCGTTTCGGTGAGATGGAGGTTTGGGCCCTTGAAGCTTATGGTGCCTCAAATGTTCTTCAAGAAATCTTGACGTATAAGTCAGATGATGTCACAGGACGTTTGAAAGCCTATGAAGCGATTACGAAAGGTAAACCAATTCCAAAACCGGGTGTTCCAGAATCATTCCGAGTACTTGTTAAAGAATTGCAATCACTTGGTCTTGATATGCGTGTCCTTGATGAAGATGACAACGAGGTTGAACTTCGTGATCTTGACGAAGGTGAAGATGACGATGTGATGCATGTTGATGATCTTGAAAAAGCACGTTTAAAACAAGCTCAAGAAGCGGCAGCATTTGCCCAAGAAGAAAAAACTGAAGAAGAGTAATATGTGGACTAGACTAGCTAGTTCTGACGAATTTAGCTAGTCTGACCAGTCTTCAGCTGATAGAGATAGGAAGGTTAAGATGTCGATCTTAACACCAGAGTATAAGAAGAAAGGTAAGAACTTGTGGTTGACGTAAATCGTTTTAAAAGTATGCAAATCACATTAGCTTCACCAAGCAAGGTCCGTTCGTGGTCTTATGGAGAAGTTAAAAAACCTGAAACTATCAACTACCGTACCCTCAAACCTGAACGTGAAGGTCTCTTTGATGAAGTGATTTTCGGTCCAACAAAGGATTGGGAGTGTGCTTGTGGGAAATATAAACGTATCCGTTATAAAGGGATTGTTTGTGACCGCTGTGGAGTTGAAGTAACCCGTGCTAAAGTCCGTCGTGAACGCATGGGACACATTGAATTGAAAGCCCCAGTATCACATATTTGGTATTTCAAAGGTATTCCTAGCCGTATGGGACTTACCCTTGACATGAGTCCACGAGCTCTTGAAGAAGTTATTTACTTCGCAGCTTATGTGGTTATTGATCCAATGGATACACCACTGGAGCCTAAGTCACTCTTGACAGAGCGTGAGTACCGTGAGAAATTACAAGAGTATGGTTATGGTTCATTCGTCGCTAAAATGGGTGCCGAAGCTATCCAAGACCTCTTAAAACGTGTTGATCTTGAAAAAGAAATCGCAGAATTAAAAGAAGAATTAAAAACAGCTTCTGGTCAAAAACGTGTGAAGGCAGTTCGTCGCTTGGACGTCCTTGATGCCTTCTATAAATCAGGTAATAAGCCAGAATGGATGATTTTAAACATCCTGCCAGTCATTCCACCTGACCTTCGTCCGATGGTTCAGTTGGACGGTGGCCGTTTTGCAGCAAGTGACTTGAACGACCTCTACCGCCGTGTGATTAACCGTAATAACCGTTTAGCACGTTTGTTGGAACTTAACGCGCCTGGTATTATCGTTCAAAACGAAAAACGTATGCTCCAAGAAGCTGTTGATGCTTTGATTGATAATGGGCGCCGTGGTCGTCCGATTACAGGCCCTGGTAGCCGTCCGTTGAAATCATTGAGCCACATGCTTAAAGGTAAGCAAGGACGTTTCCGTCAAAACTTGCTTGGTAAACGTGTTGACTTCTCAGGACGTTCGGTTATTGCCGTTGGTCCAACATTAAAGATGTACCAATGTGGTGTGCCACGTGAAATGGCTATTGAGTTGTTCAAACCGTTTGTGATGCGTGAGATTGTAGCACGTGATATCGTTCAAAACGTTAAGGCAGCGAAACGCTTGATTGAGCGTGGTGATGATCGCATTTGGGATATCCTCGAAGAAGTTATCAAAGAACATCCAGTATTGCTTAACCGCGCACCGACCCTCCACAGACTTGGTATTCAGGCATTTGAACCAGTCTTGATTGATGGTAAGGCCCTCCGTCTTCACCCACTTGTATGTGAGGCCTACAACGCCGACTTTGACGGGGACCAAATGGCTATCCACGTACCATTGTCAGAAGAAGCTCAAGCAGAAGCACGTCTTTTGATGTTAGCTGCCGAGCATATCCTTAACCCTAAGGATGGTAAGCCAGTTGTTACACCATCTCAGGACATGGTTTTGGGTAACTATTACTTGACGATGGAAGATGCTGGACGTGAAGGTGAAGGCATGGTCTTCAAGGACCGTGATGAAGCTGTCATGGCCTACCGCAATGGTTATGTTCACCTCCATTCACGTGTTGGTATTGCCGTTGATAGTATGCCAGACAAGCCTTGGAAGGACAATCAACGTCACAAAATCATGGTAACTACTGTTGGTAAAATTTTGTTTAATGACATCATGCCAGCAGATCTTCCATACCTTCAAGAGCCAAACAATGCTAACTTGACTGAAGGTACACCAGATAAATACTTCCTTGAACCAGGTCAAAATATTCAAGAAATTATTGATACATTACCATTGAATGTGCCATTCAAGAAGAAAAATCTTGGTAACATTATCGCTGAGACATTCAAACGTTTCCGTACGACTGAAACATCAGCCTTCCTTGACCGCTTGAAAGATCTTGGTTACTATCATTCAACACTTGCTGGATTGACAGTGGGTATTGCTGATATCCCAGTTATTGATAATAAGGCTGAAATCATTGATGCTGCTCACCATAGAGTAGAAGAAATCAATAAGGCTTTCCGTCGTGGTTTGATGACAGATGATGATCGCTATGTCGCTGTTACAACAACTTGGCGTGAAGCTAAAGAAGCTCTCGAAAAACGTCTGATTGAAACACAAGATCCTAAGAACCCAATCGTTATGATGATGGACTCTGGTGCCCGTGGTAACATTTCTAACTTCTCACAGCTTGCCGGTATGCGTGGTCTGATGGCTGCTCCTAACGGACGTATCATGGAATTGCCAATTTTGTCTAACTTCCGTGAAGGTTTGTCTGTATTGGAAATGTTCTTCTCAACTCACGGTGCCCGTAAAGGTATGACAGATACGGCTCTTAAGACAGCCGATTCAGGATACTTGACACGCCGTCTAGTTGACGTTGCCCAAGATGTTATCATTCGTGAAGATGATTGTGGAACAGACCGTGGTTTGACCATCACAGCGATTACTGATGGTAAAGAAGTGACAGAAACGCTTGAAGAACGTCTTCAAGGTCGTTACACCAAGAAATCTGTAAAACACCCAGAAACAGGTGAGTTGCTCATTGGTCCTGATAAGCTGATCACTGAAGATAAGGCTGCTGAAATTGTTGCAGCTGGTGTTGAAGAAGTGACGATTCGTTCAGTCTTTACATGTAACACTCGTCATGGTGTCTGCCGTCATTGTTATGGTATTAACCTTGCGACTGGTGATGCTGTTGAGGTTGGTGAAGCAGTTGGAACAATTGCCGCTCAATCCATCGGTGAGCCTGGTACTCAGTTGACCATGCGTACCTTCCACACGGGTGGTGTGGCGTCAAATACCGATATCACTCAGGGTCTTCCGCGTATTCAGGAAATCTTCGAAGCGCGTAATCCTAAAGGGGAAGCAGTCATCACAGAAGTTAAAGGTGAAGTTGTTGAGATTGAAGAAGATGCAGCAACGCGTACCAAGAAAGTGTACGTCAAAGGTCAAACGGGCATGGGTGAATATGTCGTACCATTTACAGCTCGTATGAAGGTTAATGTGGGTGACCAAGTTAACCGTGGTGCCGCTTTGACAGAAGGTTCTATTCAACCTAAGCGTCTCCTTGAAGTACGTGATACCTTGTCAGTTGAAACTTACTTGCTTGCTGAGGTACAAAAAGTTTACCGTAGCCAAGGGGTAGAAATCGGCGATAAACACGTTGAGGTAATGGTTCGTCAAATGCTTCGTAAAGTACGTGTTATGGATCCAGGTGACACTGATCTTCTTCCTGGTACCTTGATGGATATCTCTGATTTCACAGATGCCAACAAGGATATTGTTATTTCAGGTGGTATTCCTGCGACAAGTCGTCCAGTCCTTATGGGGATTACAAAAGCCTCTCTTGAAACGAATTCATTCTTATCAGCAGCATCCTTCCAAGAAACAACTCGTGTCTTGACAGATGCAGCTATCCGTGGTAAACGTGATCACCTTCTCGGTCTTAAAGAGAATGTTATCATTGGTAAAACCATTCCAGCAGGTACAGGTATGGCGCGTTATCGTAACCTGGAACCAAAAGCAATCAATGAAGTTGAGTGGATTGAAGCACCAACAGATGCTCTTGTCGATGATTCAGAAATGGTATCTGAAGACAATCAAGCTGAACACGTTGAGTAATCTTTAAAACTCCTCCAAGATATTTTTCTTGGGGAGTTTTTGATTATGTGACTTTTAGTCCGTCTCGCTCCGTAAGGTGCGAGACAAATAAACCACCCGCTATGCGGGTGCGCATCGCAGGTTATACCAAAAAACTCCAAACGCGATACAATAAAGGTGTTCAAGCCTAT
>NZ_JBRUGW010000031.1:0-24484 GCF_053206505.1 Streptococcus fryi
TTCCGAAACTTTGACAACTTTAAAAGAAGGATTTTGATTGCCTTGAACATCAAAAAGGAGAGAACCAATCTGATTCTCTCCAGATGTTAGCTTTTCATCTACCCACTACAGTTGACAAAGAGCCACATTTGGCTCCTTTTCTATGACTAATTATCCTTTTCTTCCCATAATCATTGATGCTAAGCTAACAACAATGACCGAACCCAAGACAGATGGTAAAATGGCCATTCCAGCCAAGCTAGGACCCCAGCTACCAAATAAACCTTGTCCTACTGATGAACCAATAAGACCTGAACCAATCGTTGCAATCCAACCCATTGAATCTTTTTTCTTAGTAATACCACCTGCAAGTGAACCAATTAGTGCACCCACTAATAGTGACCAAATCATATTTAATACCTCTCAATTATACTGATTATTTTCTTGGAAAAACATAGAAGAGGCAGCTCTTTAAGGCGCTACCTCTTCTCCTATTATTTTAAAATAGCTATTATTTTACTCTAGGCTCAGCTGCTTTTTCAATGTCTTCTTTAACATCTTCTGCTTTATTGCCTAATTTTTCACCTGCATCTTTTGCAACTTCTTTAGCTTCATCTGCTTTTTGAGAAACAAATTCTCCTGTTGCTTGTGCTGCATCTTCTAAACGATCTTGAACTGTAACTGAATCTGCTTCATGCTCTTCTTTTGTCTTGATATCAATAACTTTTACATTGATTTCAACAACTTTTAAGTGTGTCATTTTTTCAACGTCTTTCGCTACTGATGTTTTGATCGCTTCAGCAATTTTTGGAATATCTTTTTGGTATTCAACGATGACATCAAGATCTACCGCAACTTCTTTTTGACCTACTTCAACATTAACACCTGCTGTTACATCATCAGAATTAACCGTTTTCTTCTTCAAATCTGAGAAGAAACCACCACTGATTGCCAATAAACCATCAATATTTTCAAGTGTGTTACCAATGATTTTTTTGATAACTTTGTCCTCATAAGTTAAAGTTGTTTTTAAATTGTTAGTTGTTTGATTATTTTGTTGTGTGTGTGACATATAATTTTCCTCTATTTATATCTTTATTTTTTATATTTTATTTATCTTATCGTGTCTAAGACTTAGATAACACGTGGTTCTTTTGCTTCTGTTACTTGATTAACTTTACCTGTAACAGCAGACTTCATAACACCTGCTTGCTTAACAGCCATTTCACCTGTTGAGTGAGCAACATCTGATACCTTATCTTGAAGCGTTACAGAATCTTCTTCAAACTGAGCTCGTGTTTTAATATCTACAACAGTAACATTAACTTCGATAACCTCAAGATCAGTCATGCGTCCGATCTCTGCAGCAATCACTGATTTAATGCTATCAAAAATGGTACCAACATGCTTACCATACTCAACGACAACATTGAGGTCCACTGCAACCTGCTTTTTACCAACTTCAACATTGATACCTTCAGTGACATCATCTGTTGAAACAACCTTATTCTTAAGGTTTGAGAAGAATCCTCCATCAACTGATAGTAAGCCTTCAACATTCTCAAGAGCATAGCCTACAATTTTTTCGATAACTTTGTCATCATATAACAATTCCCCTGAAGGAATAGTAGCTGCTGTTTCTTTTACCATTTCTTTTACCATAGTTTTTACCTCTTTTTAAATTAAATTATTTTTTCTGATTAACGATTTGTTTAACATCAGCAATTGCTTTTTCTAAGATACCTGTACTCTTTAATTGGTTTCCTAAGTATGCACCCAAGGCTACAATAAGTAACAAGAAGATTGTTTTAAAGAAACCAAACGATAGAATGAGTAAGGCCAGAATCAAGGCAATAACTGCACCTGCTATACTATATTTGTACTGTTCAATAAATTCCATTTTGAGACACTCCTACTCAACACGACTATTTTGTTTCGCTGATCTTTTCGGTGTGTCAACACCTGCAATTTCAACTTGCAATTTTAGTGGTTGATTTAATCCAATAAACTGTTGTAAGGCTTGTGTGATATCTGCTTTGACTACTTCTGATTGTGCAATAACAGAATGCTTCGTAACAACATCTCCCTTAACTCTTACTTTCAATTTCTTTTTGTAAAGGCGCGTTGTTACTTTAGGATTCTTCATGAAACCTTTTTGAATAACTAGCGACTTAACCAAGCCATCTATCGCTGAGCTCTTTAAGATAAGTTTTCCGTTGTCCTCTGCCAGATCAATTTCTGTTTTGTTCTTTGGATAGAAAACGATTATAAGCAATACAATCAACAGAATGACTGATACAATCAAGGCTAACCAGAATAAATAATAAGATACCGCAGACTGAATAAAGCCAAGGGGTTTTGGAATAAGTCCTAAAACCTTGATTTGTGCTGGCATTAGAATTCCTTTTAAGTTCGATAGCATTAGCGACAAACTAACAATAAGTAGAATCACTGTTACAATAACACCAACACTCTTTTTTAGACGAGACATTCCGTCGCCTCCTATTTTAAAATTTATAATTTTTTAACATAGCTAATTTGGGCAGTCATGTAATCACCGGTGTACTTTTACATGATGACACTTTAGAAACTATAAGTTTTTCATAAACAAATTTCTCAACTTGCTCAAAGTGACCACGCTTATCTTTAACTATGTGGTTAGTATACACTAAAAAAAATACCTTCGCAAGTTTTTTGCTCATAACATAAAAAAGATAAGAAAAGTTCGCTTCAACATATCCTCTCTTATCTTCTTGATTATCATCTTTATTTTTCCTTAATCTTCTGCTACTAAAGTTTCAATAGTCTCTGTTGTAATGTCAATAGGCTCATCGTTAAAAAAACTATTAACACGTGTCAATACACTATCGTCCCCAACAAAGTAGACAATATCATCTATCTCAACTGTAGCATATGGTCCAGGTGAAAGCATGAGGGTAGGACCATGCTGAATGGCAATTATCGTCGCACCTGTCTGATGCCAGATATTTAACTCGCTTAATGATTGACCCGTCTTGCTTTTTCCTGTAACCGTTAGCTCATAAGGTCTAAAAGGATAGTGTTTTTTTGCAACGGATACTTGATTCATAAAAGCGTGAATCATCTGTTTCATACGATCCATCTCTTGCTTTTGATGATTGATTGTAGAGATAATATCTGTTGAAAGCGTCTTGATACTTTTCTCTGAATCGTATTGCGCTAAAAATTCCTCTGCTTTTTCTTTTGAAATAACTTTGGACCCTTTTCCCTGTTTGACTTCTAAAATTTCTAAGTCAACTAAAACATTTATTGCTTTGCGTGCGGTCTCTGGTGAAACACCAAAATTACTTGCAATGGTTGAACGCGATTTAATAGTTTCACCAACTTCATATTTTCCCTCAACAATTCGTTGCGCAATTTCAATCGCTACTTTTTGATATTTTGATGTTATTATCGTTTTTACTCTTGGCATAATGACCTCCTATCAACTTACCTGTCATTCGAGATAGTAAATTAATTATATCATAAGAAACCCAAACAATAGGCATGAATAGCTTAGTCTGTGACTTTAGCGATAAAAGTAATAGCAGTCGTCAAATAGTTTTACAAAAAAACTCCCTACACAATGTTAGGAAGTAAGTTGTGATTGCTTAAATAAGCATATGATTTGAATCTAACGACCTTATCGATTCTTAAGTCCAAGATAACGTTTGTACCAAATATTGATATAAGATTGTGAAAATGGCCCCTTTTCATTGTTGATCCAGTCAACAAGAATTTTGACGTTTTCTTTCAGAATGTAATCCAAATCAGGTGAATAACCCATTGTACGTTTGTGTGCTTCATATTCATCTACGTCCAACAGTTTCTTTTCACCATCTGCAAAAACCTTGACATCAAGATCATAGTCAATATATTTGAGAGCTTCCTCATCCATAAGATAAGGACTAGCAAGATTGCAATAATAGGAAATCCCATTATCACGTATCATAGCTACAATATTAAACCAATATTTTTTATGGAAATAGACAATGGCTGGTTCACGTGTCACCCATCTTCTCCCATCATTTTCGGTAACAAGAGTATGATCATTAACTCCAATCAAAGCATTTTCCGTTGTTTTGAGTACCATAGTATCCCGCCAAGTGCGATGGAGACTACCATTATGCTTATAACTTTGAATAGTAATAAAATCGCCTTCTTTAGGTAATTTCATCTCTTACCAACTTTCTACAAAGACGTTATCTCTTATAGTCTACCATAATTTTTAAAAAATTGCACTTGTCATCCTGAAAACTTCTAAAGAAAATCTCTTAAAGCTTGATTAATGTTATCAAAATCAAAACCTTTTCTAGCTAAGCCTTGTATCAACCGTTGACGCAAGTCATATCCTTTATATTTGCGATTATATTTGAGATATTGTTTTTCCAACTCTTTGTAAAGCAAGTCGCATTCCTCACCTTCATTTTTTTCAGGTGATAGTCTTGAAAAGGCTGATTGTGCTTCTTGATAACTAAATCCTTTAGCAACCAACCCTTGAACAATCTTTGTCTCCAATGACCTATGAGATAATTTAGCTTGATATTTTCGATAAACTTTTTGAGCGACTTTATCGGCAACGTTATCAAATATAAATGTCTCTGAAACCTTATTTAAGATTATTGGTGATATTCCTTTTTGACTTAACTTTTGTTTTAGCACTTGATTGCCTTTATCCCCAGATAAACGATTCTGTTCATATACTTGATAAGCATAGCGTTCATCATCTAACCACTTGTCCTTTATAAGACGTTTCAAAACCGGGTCTATTCGCTCTTCTACAATCTCATGTTGGCGTAAATAATCTCTCACTTCCTTAATCGTTCGTGATTTAAAAGACAAATAATAAAGCGCCAAATTATGTCCATGAGAAAATTGAGCAAAATCTTTAATATCAGTTAATAACTCTTGATTAAGTCTCATGCCCTTTGTCAGCATATACCGAACAACCGTATCCTCTGTGACATAGAACCTATCAACATCATCTACTTCAATCAAATACAGCCTTTTCTTTTTTTCAATTTTTGTTATTTTCATACTCTTATTATACCATGTCAATAGTTACACTTCGTTAACAAAATTTTTAATATTAACATTAACAAATAACCGCGTTACATGATAAAATAGAGCTATGGTATTAGCAAAAAAACAACATATTCAATTAAAAATCAAGCGCATGGGCATCAATGGCGAAGGTATCGGTTTTTACCAGAAAACACTGGTCTTTGTACCTGGTGCCTTAAAAGGTGAGGAAGTTGTCTGTCAGGTTACAGACATCAAGCGAAACTTTATCCAAGCCAAACTTATCAAAGTCAATAAAACCTCACGATTTAGGGTTCAAGCTCCCTGTGAAGTTTATGAAGCTTGTGGTGGTTGCCAAATCATGCACCTTCGCTACGATAAACAACTAGAGTTTAAAAAGGATGTTTTGGCTCAAGCCTTGAAAAAATTCAAACCAAAAGGCTACGAAAGCTATGAGCTTCGCGACACAATCGGTATGGATAATCCTCAACACTATCGCGCCAAACTCCAATTCCAAACACGTCAAGTGGGTAAACATGTGATTGCAGGACTCTATGCCCAAAACTCCCATCATTTAATTACGATTAGGGATTGCTATGTGCAAGACAAAGTCACACAAGATATCATCAATACCGTTTCTGATTTAGCAGGAAAATATAACTTACCAATCTATGACGAACGTAAACAACAAGGACTAAGAACTGTCATGGTTCGTCGTGCCATTTCAAGCAAGCAAGTCCAGTTGATTTTTATCACGAGTAAGGTCCTAAAGCTAGCACCCTTAATCAAGGAATTAACCGAAACGTTCCCTGAGATAAAGACTATCGCCGTTAATTGGAATGCTACCAAGTCTAGTGAGATTTATGGGGAAGAAACAGATATCATTTGGGGACAAGAGACTATTCAAGAAGAAGTGCTTGATTACCATTTTTCTCTATCACCACGCGCTTTTTATCAACTCAACCCCCAACAAACCCAACTCCTCTATCAACAGGTCGTTGACGCTTTAGAAGTTAGTGAGAAGGACCATGTGATTGATGCGTACTGCGGTGTAGGCACTATCGGTTTTGCTTTTGCCAATAAAGTCGCTTCTGTCCGTGGAATGGATATCATTCCCCAAGCTATCGCAGATGCTAAGAAAAATGCTCTAAAAATGGGCTTCAACAACACTCACTATGAAACAGGTACCGCTGAAACCATTATTCCTCGTTGGTACAGGGAAGGCTACCGTGCTTCAGCATTGATTGTTGACCCGCCTCGGACTGGGCTTGATGATAAATTACTAGACACTATTTTAAAATACCCCTCTCCTAAGATGGTTTATGTCTCCTGTAATGTCTCAACCCTTGCTAGAGACTTGGTCAAACTCTCAAAAGTTTATCAAGTGGACTACATCCAATCCGTTGATATGTTTCCACACACGGCCAGAACTGAAGCCGTGGTCAAACTAACCAAACATGTATAACAAAACCCGAGCTAGATCTCGGGTTTTTCATTATTAAGTTGTCGGACGTGATTTGCGTTCGATATCAGCTAAGATAGTTGCCACAAAATCAGCAACAGTCTCTGTATGAGTATCCTTACTGCCATAGCGACGGACATTAACAGACTTAGTTTCCATCTCCTTATCCCCTACAATTAACTGATAAGGAATCTTAGACGTTTGACTCTGACGGATCTTGTACTGCATTTTTTCATTTCGCTCATCCACCACAGCACGAACACCACGATTTTGCAATTCTTTTGCCACTTCCCAAGCGTAGTCTGTATGGAGTTCATTTGATACTGGGATAAGAGTGACTTGTGTTGGTGCTAACCACGTTGGGAATGCTCCTTTGTAAGTTTCAATCAAGATCGCTGTGAAACGTTCCATAGTTGAAATAACACCACGGTGAATCATGACTGGACGGTGTTCTTCACCATCAGCACCAATGTAAGTAAGGCCGAAACGCTCTGGTAACAAGAAGTCAAGCTGAATCGTTGATAACGTTTCTTCGTTACCCAAAGCTGTCTTCACTTGGATATCTAGCTTAGGTCCATAGAAGGCCGCTTCCCCCTCAGCTTCAAAATAGTCCAGTTCCATATCATCCATGGCCGCTTTCAACATACGTTGAGCGTTTTCCCACATTTCATCGTTATCAAAATATTTTTCTTTATCTTCTGGGTCACGGTAAGATAAACGGAAACGGTAATCCGTCAAGTTGAAGTCAGCGTAAACATCAATAATGAGTTGTAGAGCACGTTTGAATTCTTCTTGGATTTGTTCTGGTGTAACAAAGATATGACCGTCATTCAAGGTCATTTCACGAACACGTTGAAGACCTGACAATGCTCCTGATTTTTCATAGCGGTGCATCATACCAAGTTCCGCAATACGGACAGGTAATTCACGATAAGAGCGGACATCATTTTTATAAACTTGGATGTGGTGTGGACAGTTCATTGGTCGAAGGACAAACTCTTCACCATCTCCCATATCCATAGTTGGGAACATGTCATCTTGATAGTGCTCCCAGTGTCCAGATGTCTTATACAAGTCAACCGAAGCAAGTGGTGGGGTATAAACATGTTGGTATCCTGATGCTAATTCTTTATCAGTGATATAACGTTCCAAGGTACGACGGATTGTAGCACCATTTGGCAACCAGAATGGTAAACCTTGACCAACTTCTTGGCTAATCATAAAGAGATCTAGCTCCTTACCAAGTTTACGGTGGTCACGTTCTTTTGCTTCTTCACGCATTTTGAGGTAATCTTTAAGGTCCTTTTTATCAAACCAAGCTGTCCCGTAAACACGTTGCATCATTGGGTTATCGCTCTTACCACGCCAGTAGGCTCCTGCAACGTTAAGCAAATGGAAAACTTGGATACGACCTGTCGTTGGCACATGCGGTCCTCTACAAAGGTCAACGTATTCACCTTGTGTGTAAATCGTTAAACCACCCTCGTCATCTGAATGTTCATGAATCAATTCTAATTTATAAGGGTCATCCTTGAAAATCTCAAGCGCTTCGTCTTTTGAGACTTCACGGCGTTCAGAAGGGAAGTTCTCTTTCACAATCTTTTGCATTTCAGCTTCGATGGCTGCTAAGTCTTCGTTTGAAATTTGACCTGCCGCATTGTCCGTATCATAATAAAAACCATCTTGAATAGCTGGGCCAACTCCTAATTTAACATCTGGGAATAGACGACGAGCAGCTTGCGCAAACAAGTGTGCGGCAGAGTGACGTAAAACATCCAATGCATCTTCATGGTCGGGCGTTACAATTTCAAGCGCTCCATCTTCAGTAAGAGCACGTGTTGTATCAACTAATTTACCATTAAATTTACCCGCAAGTGCTTTTTTAGCGAGCGAGTTACTAATTGATTGGGCTACTTCAAAAGTCGTAATGCCTGATTCAAATTCACGAACAGCACCATCTGGAAAAGTAATCTTAATCATATAATCTCCTTTTTGTAAATATCATGAGCAGTAAAGAGGAAGGCCAAGATACAAAAAACGACATCCTAAGCAAAGGACGTCGTAACGTGGTTCCACCTTCATTTATGTAAGACAAAAAGACTCACACCTCTGAGTTAGCTATAAGGGAGCCACCCTTTTATGTTGTCATAAAAAACGAGGAAGGAGTATTGATTGATAGGCATACGTCTTTTCAGCAACCAGACGCTCTCTCAAATACCAGACACAATCAACTTGTCTTCAATTGCTATTATAGCATGAATTCTATTTTTTTCAAGCCCTACTACTCTAAAAAATCTTTTATTCCTTTTGCTAATTTCAAGGAAGTTTTCATCACCTTAGTTGAGGTTGTTGCTGTTTTTTTAAAAACTTTCACAGGCATAATAACCGTTGATTTAACAAGGTGTATTGAACGAGCTGCCTTGCTTCCCTCAATCATTAACGACAGCTTTTCTCTTTTCTGTGTTTTTTTGGAAATAATCACATCTAAGTAAAAAGAATACACCGTTTTACCAAAATGTTCTGCTGAAATCTCATACAATTTGGCTTCCAGCTCATTTTCCACCATTTGAGGAGTATCTACAATAGCATCTAAGATAGCATCAGATAAGTCTGTTTCACGGTAAAAAAGTGTCCCAAACATCTTATCAGTAATTAAATCATCCAGATATGGATTTCCATGAGCAATAATGGGTTTAGCTGAAGCTAAACTCTCCGTATAAGTCAACCCTTGTGTTTCACTTGTTGAAGCACTAACAAAAAAATCACAGGCCTTGTAATAAATAGCTGTTTGATCATGTGGAACCATACCTGTAAAGATAACCTTATCAACGAGTTTCAATCTTTTAGTCAAGTCCTTCAATTCAGAAAGATAGGGACCATCTCCAACAATTACTAACTTAACTTTTTCATTTTCTTTTACCACAGTAACCATCGCCCTAATAATGGCTTGTATGTTTTTTTCATAAGAAACTCGGGATAAACTAAGAAGCATAATATCTGTATCGGATAGACCTAATTCTTGTCTCAAGTCACAGATGTCAGTCTGACAAATATCCTCACGGACATAATTTTCTAAACTAATTCCTGTTGGTATAATACGTTTAGGGAGCTTTATGTCATAACCATCTAGTACATTTTGAACTATCCTACTGGGACAGATCACACCATCAAGCCCTGTCAAATAATCACGAATGATGTATTTTACCATACTAGGTGTAATAACCTTCCCTTTAGCAAAGTAATGGACATAATCTTCATATTGGGTATGATAGGTATGTACCACGGGAATACGTAAAGCTCTTCCAATCCACTTGCCAAACATCCCTACACTGAACTCTGTTTGGGTATGAATAATATCTAATTGATAGGTCTTGGCTATTTTGTAAGCTTCTATTAAGCCACGATAGACAATACGTCTGTCTGTAAAAGAAATAAAGGGAATACTTGGTAGACGAATAATCGTCGGGTCTTCATAACGTTTTACTTCTTTATCTGTCGTCGTAAAAATATAAACTTCGTTGCCCAACTTTTCTAACTCTTCTTTCAAGGTAGAAATACTAGTTGCAACACCCGATACTTGAGGAAAATAAGTATCCGTGAATAAACCGATACGCATATCAAACTCCTTTTCTCCTCATCCAACTTTTATTTTTGATTGAGTACGTCTTGGTAAACGTGAACTAATTGGTCCGCAATCTTATCAAGGCTACGAGATTGGGCTACTGCATAACCTTCTGAAGTTTTATCAATCTTACCATCTAAAACATCTTGAATAGCTGCCACAAAGCCATCAACATCATTAGCTAAATTAACTGATGCTTGGTTGAGCCATCCTTTATAAACAGGAATATCCCTTAGAATCACATTTTGTCCGCTCGCTAGTGCTTCAAGAACAACAATGCCTTCTGTCTCCTCCTTACTAGGAAAGAAAAAAGCATCTGCACCACTCATAGCACCTTCAAAAATATCGCCCTTGATATATCCTGCAAAGGTAACATTGGTGGGATGATTTTTTTCAACAATCCTTCTAACAGACCATGGAATTACCCACTTATTTGTCTCGCCAAACCAAATAAAGCGTACATGAGGCATTTTTTCAGCAACCTTGATAAAATCTTCAATCCCTTTACGCTTGAAATAAAGCCCCGCACACATCACAACAGGCTGATCATCTGCCAAACCAAAGTGAGTTTTAAAAGCTGCCTCTTTTGCGGAATTAGGTTGATATCGACTTAAATCTATACCATTAGAAACATCATAAACAGGTGTTGTAATACCATAGCCTTCAATCAATTGCTTGGAATAATCTGTTGGTGTGATAATCGCATCGGCCTTTTGATAAAAACGACAAAGATACCATTTAAACAGAGGGCTAATAAGATTAGATCCGATAAAAGAATCTCTAAAATCTTCCTCCGTTGAATGACCATGCATAATCACTTTTTTCCCAAGTCTTTGACTCTTAGACATTAGTAACCAACTTTTGATACCATACGTATTTAAGTGTAACAAATCATAAGATTCTTTAGGCGTAGTTGTATAAGGAATACCTTTTAAACTCAGAGCTTTTTCTTGATGTTTAATCGCACGCCCAATACCTGATTTTCGCAAATAATGAGGTGCCTCTAAATACAATAATACTTTCATACCTTCTTATTATATCTTATTTCAGTTTTTTTTTCATCTCAACTCTAGCAAAAGACGCAAAATAGGTCTTTAGAAAGATAAATGGAGACACATAGAGGAAGTAAGAAATCAAAAAACAGGACTGAGAGATACATCGTGATTTCATAAAATCGATTTTATCATCTTAGTCCCGAAAGGTTAATTAAGTTGGATACTGTCATCCCAATTTCAATCATTATTATCTTATGATTGGAGATAGTCTCTGCTATACTTCGCAAAAAACTCTTTGGTTCTTACTTCTTTTGGATGATTAAAGAGCTCATCAGGTGTTCCTGATTCTAGGATTTTCCCTTTTTCCAAAAAGAGTACCTTATCAGCCACTTGATAGACAAAATTCATATCGTGACTGACCAAAATCATAGTCTGACCTGCTTTTGCAGCATCTGCAATAGATTTCTCCACCTCTCCAACTAATTCTGGATCTAAAGCTGAAGTAGGCTCATCCAAGAGTAAAACATCTGGCTTCATGGCTAAAGCTCTAGCTAGTGCAACACGCTGCTTTTGACCACCTGATAAGTGCCTAGGGTAATGCCCTTCCCTATCTGACAAGCCTACTCTAGCCAATTCTTGCTTAGCAATAGTTGTCGCTTCATCATCCGATAGCTTTTTGACAATTTTTAAACCTTCTTTGACATTATCAAGAGCTGTCCTGCGTTCAAATAAATTGAATTGCTGAAAAACCATAGCTAACTTACGACGCAATGTCAAAATATCATTTTTAGTAATTGTGGTAAAGTCAACCGTAAAATCATCAATGGTAATGGTACCAGAATCAGCCTCTTCTAAATAGTTCAAAGAACGTAAAAATGTCGATTTGCCAGCTCCAGAGGCCCCGACTAAAGCAATGACTTCACCCTTTTGAATTTCTAAATTAAGGTCATCAAGTACCTTTTGACCTGAGAAGGTTTTGGATAAATGTGAAATACGAATCATATCAAATCACCTCCTACCTGTTGCTTAATTTGGACTGGTATAGCCATACGCTTCTCAACAAAACGTCCAAACTGTTCAATAATAATACTGATAAACCAATAAACTAAGGCAACCGATATGAAGCGTTCAAAGTAACGATAATCTGAACCACCCAAAATTTGCGCTTGGGCAAACATTTCCACAATACCTGCATTAAACGCAAGCGAGGTTCCCTTGGTCATACCAATTAGGGTATTGATAAGGGTCGGTGTTGCAACTACGGCTGCATTGGGAATAATCACACGACGATACACTTGACTTTCGGTCATGCCAAGACTTCTTGCCGCCTCAATCTCGCCTTGATTGACCGACTGAATGGCAGCACGAATGGTCTCACTGGTATAAGCTGCCTCATTAAAAGCGAAAGCAGTAACCGCAAATAATTCCGCTGGTAAGGCATTGATATTTAAATTAAAACCATACTTAGTATTGATAGCCTTTAACAGGAGAGGAATACCATAGTAGCTCAACATCAGCTGAACCATGACAGGTGTCCCACGCAAGAAACTAACTAAAACAGATTGTATGGGATATAGCAATTTGATTTTTTTAATTTTAACGATGGCAAATACGAGAGCCAAAATCAAGCCAAACAAGGCACCTGCCAAGGTCAAGCTTAAGGTCACGGGTAATTTTCCTAGAATAGTTGGTATGGCATCAAAAACAGCCCTCCAACTAAATAGACGACCTGTCGGAATCAGCTCTAAGAAAGCCTTATACCAAGCAGGCATCAGGATATAAAGGTCCATAAATTCTCCTATCTCAACAGTTATTATCTCAAAAAGCCAGAAGGCGTTAACAAATATGAGACATACTTATCTTATCTATCTCTTTCATTGTAACACACCTCTAGCTTTGTTATGGATAAGGATTTACTATCAGTCTGATAAGGCTAAGCTATCAGTAGCTAACGCGCTTAATAGACGTTAAGTTTAGAAGGTCTGACGTTTTGCCTTACGCTCAGCACGACCCTTAGCACGCACTTCAACACGACGCTCTTTACGACGTTTTTCCTTAACCTTCCACTCAATTTTTTTCTTATAGCCTGGTTTGATTTTTTTCTTTTTCTTCTTAACCAGTCCGATAATTTCAGTATCTGGGGCAATGGTCTTCTTCTCACGGTTCAATCGACGATCACGGTCATAAGTTTCTTGGAATTCACCATCTTTTAAGACTTTTGGGACAAAACGAATCCCTAATTTTTCAAGGTCTCGAATGTCTGAATCATCACTTGGTTGATAGAGTGTAATCGCAATACCTGATAAACCATTACGACCTGTTCGACCAACACGATGGACGAAGAAAGATAAATCCTGTGGAATCTGGTCATTGATAACATGGCTAACACCTTCAATATCAATACCGCGTGCTGCCAAATCCGTTGCCACGATATACTCATAATCCAAATGCTTCACTTGGTTCATGATCCGTTTACGTTCACGTGGTGGAATACCACCGTGAATCTTAGCAACTTTCAAACCATTAGACACAAGATAAGAATGAAGCTCATCGGCTCTCTCTTTTGTATTAACAAAAATCATTGCTAGATAGGGTTGAAGCATTTTGGTCATTTCCAGAATCTGAGCATTTTTATCACGTCCTTTGGTTGAAACCAACCAGTTATCAATAGTGTCTGCGATAACCGTCTGTGTCTTGATTTGCTCCATGACAGGATTGGTCAGGTATTTTTTCAAGAAAGGTTGGAGTTTTTGAGGAATAGTTGCTGAAAAGACCAGGATTTGCACCTGCTTAGGTAAGCGAGAGGCAATTTTATCCACTGTATCTAAAAAGCCCATATCTAAGGTCATATCTGCCTCATCGACCACAAAGGTGTGTGCCTTGTGAATTGCCAAATCTCCCGATGTCACCAAATCATAGATACGACCTGGAGTACCAATCACCATATGGGGTTGACTGGTTTGAAGTTTTTCGATCTGGCGTTGCTTATCTGTACCACCCACATAATTAACGACCCGAATATCTTCTTCCGAATGGTCTGCTAGTTGCTTACTCGCTTGGTAAATCTGAGTCGCCAATTCACGACTCGGTGCTGTTATAACCACCTGTACCTCATCTATCATCGGATTTAAACGCTCAAAAATAGGTAATAAAAAGGTATGCGTTTTACCAGAACCCGTCTTAGACTCTCCGACAAGGTCACGACCTGAACGCACCACAGGAATCAACTTTTGTTGCACCTCTGTCGGCTTTTTGAAACCAATTTCCTCTAAGGCCGATTGAATAAAGGGTTTAAAATTAAAATCGTTAAATGACATCTTTTTCCTTTCACATCATTATATCTATACGTTTTAGCACTCCTTATTATAGCATACTTCCTGTCAAATCCCTAATAGAGCCTCTATGAATAACGATAAATATACAGTTGAGTATTTTCCGTATTATTTAAACATCATTAACATCTGAGAGTTATCCAATGAAAAAAGAGTCTGAGGAAAAACTTTACCTCAAACTCTTCAGAATGTTAGATGAATAAGTGTTCTGCTATGATGATCAACTATGACGATAATCTAAAATAAGCCATTCATGAATATCTTTTGTGCGTATTTACACCTTATTCGTCAGATTATTACTTTTTTCAAAACATTTAGTTATGAAAAGAAAATAGTTTTTATTGTTCGAAAAATAAATATTTTACGCTTATGAGATTCAATTTCCAATAAAAATCATAACTTGTTCATAAATAAAGCAATGCCAAAACAATGACACTAGACAAGGCACTAAGCCCCCAAAAGAAAAAGTCTACTTGCCATTCAGACCATTTCTCTCCTTGACCTGTTAAGCCCCCCAATTCAAAGTGATGATGTAAAGGTGTCATTCGGAAAATACGTCGACCTTCGCCATATTTCTTTTTGGTCCATTTAAAATAAGACACCTGGAGCATGACAGAACTCGTCTCTAGGACGTAAACCAAGCCAATAATAAGTAAGGTCCACTCCTGCCTCAAGGCTATCGAAATCGCTGCTAACATAGCACCTAGCGCTAAGCTACCAACATCTCCCATAAAAACCTTAGCAGGTTTATGATTATAGATAAAGAATCCTAACAATGCACCAATCATAGTCATAATAATCAAAAGGACATCCATTTGATCTTGACGATAAGCAATAACACCATAGGCTGACAGACTAATCACCACAGAAATCGAAGCTAAGCCATCAATGCCATCTGTTAAGTTCACTGCATTTGAAAAACCAACTACCCAAAATAGAAGGAAAACTAAATAAAGAAAACCCAGTGGCACATCCCACCCAAACACATTAACGCTACTAATACCAGTAGCACTAATTTGAGTCAGATAAAAGACAAGTCCTCCAAACAACTGGAGCCCCATTTTCTGACGGGCCGTTAAACCTTCATTAACCTTTTTAAAAATCTTTAAAAAGTCATCCAAAAAACCAATTGTTCCGTAAATGAGAAGAATGGCCAATATCGCTAATAGACTCGTTATCTGATATCCTGATGATTTTAAAATAAAACCACTTATTAAACTAGTAAGAAGAGAAACCACCAAAAAGACTGTTCCACCCATAGTTGGTGTCCCTGCCTTTGCTAAATGTTGTTTAACATCTTCATGCATTTGCTGACCACCAATTTTTTTAAATTGATAGTATCTAATAAACCAAGGCATCGCTACTACTGTCAGAACAAAGGCAAGTAGGCTAGCCATAAAACTTAATAACATATTTCTCTCCTAAGTAAGCCTCATCTTACTTAAACTTACTTTTTAATTGATTATTCCAGAGTTACAGTCAACTCTTTCACACCTTTTAACTTAGTACCAATTTTGACACTCTGATCAACAACCGTTCCTTTGGTTTTGCCTTTATAAGTGATAGTAATCCCTGTCCACTTTGCAAAAGCTTTTATACTTTCTTTGGTCCAACCATACATATCCGGAACAGCTGTAAAATGATCTGTTAACAGCAATACTTGTTTACCTGATGATACATTTTGCCCTTTTTTAACAGATACCTTTGTCACCTCACTACCTGTACCCAAAATAATAGGGTGAAGCAAATTTTGGCGAAGCCTTTCTGCAACTGGACCTGGAACATCACCTACGATATCTGGAAAAGCATAAGGTAGTTCCTGATCTGTGCTGGTATAGGCAGAACTTAGTAGAAGGTCTTGCAATAACATTGCCTCTGTTAAAACAGGATTAAAGATTTTTTGCCAATCGATACCATTAAACTTTTTCTCAGGTTGCCTAAATGTAACATACATAACGAACATAGGGTCTTCTGCGGGTACCATAGCCACAACCGAGTGTAAATAATCATTCTCACCTGTTAGGTATCCATTTTTCTCTGCGATCTGAGCTGTCCCAGACTTCACTGCGACATTATAGCCTCCAACTTGGACGATTGGGCCTGTTTCACTGGTATAAAGCGTTCCATAGTAAGGATCAGTTCCCACCGTCACCATATAATCTCTTGTTTTTTTAGCTGCTTTTTTGGAAACAGGATGTCCAACAACCTCTTTTAATGCCACACGGGTAGCACCTGTTTGAGAATCCTCTATTTTGCTAATAAACTGTGGCTCCAGCATTTCTCCGTTATTTGAAATAGCTGAAAAGGCACGCATCATTTGAGCTTGAGTAACATTAATCCCTTGCCCAAAGGCACTCATTGCCATTGTTACTTCATTATCTTCCGGAAGATTACCTCCCACTTCACCACCCATACCAAATCGTGTTGGCAAACCAAAACGATATTGTAATAAATAGGTCAACCACACTTTGTCAGTCATCTCCTTTTCAAGCATCGTCATTCCGATATTACTTGAAAAAGCAAAAGCCTGCGCCATGTTCATATACTCACCATCTGATAGTCCCTGATTGACTTTCCAGTCCTTAATAACAACATCGGCTACATTAAGCTGATTGTTAAAGAAAGTCTCCTCTGGATTAAATGTACCATTATCTAAAGCAGCAGCAAGCGTCATCACTTTCATGGTCGACCCCGGCTCAAAGGCAGTCTGGAAAAACTGGCTATTCCATAAATAATCTTTGTGAATTCCCTCTTTTGTATCTGCATTAAAGGTCGGACGTTGCGTTAACGCTAAAATTTCTCCTGTTTTAGCATTCATTAATACAGCACTCGCTTGACGAGACAAAACACTTTCTTGGAAAATATCCATCTGAGCTTCTAAATGCGATTGAATAGGAGCTGATAAAGTTGTATAAACATCTTTACCATCCTTGGCTTCCTTGACTGTTGTCCCTGTCCCTAAAAGAGCAACACCTTTTCGGTCTTTCTGATAAACCATTTCGCCATCTGTTCCCGATAAGAGACTATTAAGGTATAACTCCATCCCTGTTTGACCAACAAGGCTTTTACTCGTATCTTCATTTTCTTTTAAGGTTGTGTAACCGATGAAATCCGATGCAAAAACCCCGTTAGGATAATGACGTCCTGGACTTTTATTAAAATCAATGCCTTTAATGTCATTATCTGAAATAGCCTTGCTAATATCCTTCATCGTGGCATAAGAAATATTTGATCCTTTTGCTCCAAATTCGGTTTGAACAAGACCATCTTGTGATAATTTTTCAATCACGTAATCTTTGTCCATGCCTAAGTATTCATTAAAAATATCAGCGACTGTATTGTATTTTGAGGGTTCAACATACATAATATCCCCTGCTTCGCTAACATTATCTTTTGAAATAATCGCAAAGACACCATATGTTGTTGAGTCCTCTGCAATAACATTACCGTTACGATCATAAATAGTCCCTCGCTTAGCCTGAACCGTTATCTTACGCTGATAAACCTCCGATGCTAGTTGCGACAAGTCTTCCCCAAACTTACTATCAGTACCAATAATAATCGCAAAATTAATCATAAACACAAAGAAAATAGAGATTGTCAGCAACATTAAATTCTGACCAACTCTCTCTCTGTTGCTTTTTGGTAACCGCCTATCAGATACTGCAAATGCGATACAACGGCTTATAAATTTTTTCATAGACTATTCCACCTTCTTGACATTATTATATTGTGGGCTTAGTCCTACATCTTTAGCAGTTGTAATCACACGTTCCAAGCGCGTTAATTCACTCACATCTTGTTTAGCATTACTCAATTCAGTCGTTGTTACATTGATTTCTTTTTTCAACCGAGTTACCTCTTGTTGAACCTGTAGTAACCTACTCTGTAAATAAACGATGCTAGTTGCCATAGTGATAGCTGTTAGCAACAAGACTATATAAAATCCCTTTTCAATACGGCTAAATGTCTTTATCCTATCTTGTAGGATTGACATGATTGCCTCATTTCGTCTATCATTTTTCATGTATTATTTCCTAATTTTTTTGATGACTCTCAGTTTAGCTGAATGTGCCCTATTATTCTGAGCTAGCTCTTCCTCAGTCGGTAATATCGGCTTTCGAGTTACTAATTCGAACTTTGGTAGCAATTCATCTGGGATGTAAGGTAAACCTTTTGGAAGATCAACATGGCTAGCTTCTTTAAACAATTGCTTAGCCAAGCGATCCTCTAAGGAATGAAATGTAATCACTGAGATCCGACCATCGACAGCCAACATGTCCAAAGCTTGTTGGAGCGATTCATCTGCTGCACCCAGTTCGTCATTAACTTCAATACGAATCGCTTGAAAAATCTGCTTTGCTGGGTGACCTTTTTTCTTCAATTCTTTAGCTGGTTTGGATGACTTAATAATTTCAGCTAGCTCTGTCGTTGTTACTATCGGTTTTACTAATCGTGACTGCTCAATATGACGGGCAACTTGTTTTGAAAACTTATCTTCACCATATTTGAAAAAAATCCTAACCAATTCCTGATAAGAATAATTATTAACCACATCATAAGCCGTCAAATTAGCTTCACGATTCATACGCATATCTAACGGTGCATCCTGCTTATAAGAAAAGCCACGTTCACGCTCATCAAGCTGTGGACTCGATACACCCAAGTCATAAATAATGCCATCAATCTCAGAGACACCATACTCAGCTAAAGCTGCTTTAAGATGCCTAAAATTCGATTTGATAAAGGTCACTCTCCCCTTCTTGACATCATCTGCCAATCGGATTCGAGCATTATCAATAGCCTTTTGGTCTTGATCAAAGCAATATAAATGCCCAGTTGGCCCTAATTGCGATAAAAGATAAGCACTATGTCCTGCACCACCTAAAGTAGCATCAACATAGATACCATCAGGCTTGACAGCAAGCATATCAACAGTTTCAGATAAAAGTACGGTTACATGGTGAAAATCATTAGTCATAACCTTTATTATAACACACTCAAAAAAAGATGTCACACAATACAATACCCTTCATTTAAAGCACTAATATCTAAAAAAGCATGAGGCAATCTGCCTCATACTTTTATTATATTATTTACTCTTTTACTCCGCTGTATGACCGGCTATTAACTCTGACTCTGCCTCATTGGAAGGACTAAGTGTTTCTGATTCTATAGGTGATGATTCAACTGGTGGTGCATCATTTGATGGTACTTCTGGTTGGGGCTCCTCTACTGACGGAACTACCTCTACAACAGGAGCAGATGGTGTAGGAGTGGCTTCAACAACTTCATGGTCATCTTGCTGTGCTGTAGTAGGTGTCTCTCGCTGTGGTTGCTCTTTTTGAGATAAACGTTCCTGTACTAATTTTATACGTTCCTCAAGTTCCTTTCTCGATTTAGGTGCAGTAACCTTCGCTACTTTCTCTTGAGCTAATGAAATATTCGAAAGATCTGGGTTATTTTCTAAATAATGGACTGCTCGTTCTGCTTCCTCAAAAACATCTTTGTTTTTGAGTTTAGCTTGCACAACAGAAATTCTAGCTAAAAAACTCGTTTTTTCTTTTGAATCTGATAATTTATCAACCGATTCCTGAGCGATTTTCAACGCTTCAGGAGTTTGTTTTTCTTCCAAAAGTGCAACTGCCTTCTCAACCAATTCTACTGAAGATGATGCATCAGTTCCTTTTTTAGGTTTGAATATGGTATGCTCCCCTTTTGGTGTTGATGACAATAAAAAACGTTGCCCTAAAAAAATCCCTACACCTAATAAAATCATTAGGGACACGGCCAACAAGCCCATCAAGACATGCTTTAATTTTTTCATAATACTATTCCTCAAATCATTTTTTCTAAATGTTTATCCACTAAAGGTAATTACTCCCTCAGATAGTATTTCAAACAAGTATTAGCTAAATTATAACAGATTAACCTTATTATTGCATTTAAAAAGCTATTTTTTTCTCAATATTTGATAGCATATTACTCCTTAAAACAATCATTTTATCCACATGGTCAACATTAAATCCCTTCTTCTAAATTTGGAACATTCAAAACCATTTGTACAGAATCTGCTATACTAAATGATATCATTTTAGGGTAATAATTATGGTTTACCTTGTTGTTAATTCCGAAACTTTTGATTATAATAAAAGCATGAAAAAGAATATCACCCTCATTTTACTATTTATCGTCATTTTACTCACCGCTACCTTGTCATTAGCAAATATGCAACCCGTTGTGGTTAATTATCTGTTCGGCAGTTTCAAGACACCACTCATCCTACTGATACTAATGTCAGTCGCTCTAGGATTTCTTATCCAAAGTCTTATCAGTCTTCCCAAACATTTTTCAATGCGCCAAGAAATCAACCACATGAAAAAAGAACTGCAATCAGTTAACGAGCATATTCACCATAAGCTTGAAGGAAGCGTTTCTGATAATAACTCACAATCAAAAGAGTAACTACTCAAGATCTCGTTTAGAAAGAAGAAAGCACATAAAGCCCCCTCTCTTATCAAGCGTAAGAGAGGGGGCTTTTTAGGAAAGGGTCCAATGATTAACGTAAAATAGATTTTTCCGTTTCTTTATCAAAGAAATGTGCCTTGTTCAATTCAAATGTCAAGGTTACTTTATCACCTGGTTTATGGTAATCTCTAGCATCAACACGAGATACAAACTCTGTGTCATCAATTCGGCTATACAGCATTGACTCTGAACCAAGCAATTCTGATACCACAACTTCCGCTGTAACAGATGTATTTGGGAAAGTCTCTAAAGCAATTTGTGAGCTCTTAATATCTTCAGGACGAAGACCTAAAATCAACTCTTTTCCTTCATAACCTAATTCTTTTAATTGCTTATACTGACCAAGTGGTAACTCTAAATTCAAATCGCCGTGATTAGTCACATAGCCATTCTCAAGATGAACATTAAAGAAGTTCATGGCTGGGCTTCCGATGAATCCTGCTACAAATTTATTCGCAGGTGAATTATAAAGCTCTTGAGGACTTCCGATTTGTTCAACACGACCAATCGTTCCTGTTCCACTAGCATTCTTAGTAGCGCTCATGATAACAATACGATCTGCAAGCGTCATCGCTTCTGTTTGGTCATGGGTAACATAAATGGTTGTTGCCCCAATACGACGGTGGATTTTCGCAATTTCCGCACGCATCGACACACGAAGCTTCGCATCAAGGTTTGATAACGGCTCATCCATCAAGAATACTTTGGCATCACGCACGATAGCACGCCCCATCGCTACACGTTGACGCTGACCACCTGACAAATCAGCTGGCTTACGCTTCAAGAAATCCGTCAAACCAAGAATTTCTGCTGCTTCCTTCACACGCTTATCAATATCTTCTTTACTATATTTTCGCAATTTCAACCCAAATGCCATATTATCGTAAACAGTCATGTGTGGGTATAGGGCATAGTTTTGGAAAACCATGGCAATGTCACGGTCCTTAGGTGCCACATCATTCATCAAGGTATCATCAATGTAAAGTTCACCTTCAGTGATATCTTCAAGACCTGCAATCATACGAAGTGTCGTTGATTTACCACAACCAGAAGGCCCAACAAAAACGATAAATTCTTTATCTTTGATATCTAAATTAAAGTCTTCAACAGAATAGTGTTCACTGTTTGGGTATTTTTTATAAATCTGTTTTAAGTCAATTTGTACCATGTACTTTCTCCTTTGATTATCTTACCTATATGATACCAAAAGCTTATCTCATTGACAGCTGACACCTTGCACAAACTAACTGTGCACCTTGCACAAAACTAGAAACGTTTCGCTTGGATAGCCAAGTAAGTCAAGGCTAAATCATTCATACGTTTCAAATCCAGACCAGTCATCTCCTCAAATTTATCCAAACGATGCTGTAGAGTATTCCGATGTAAAAATAAACGTTTCGCCGCCTTCGTTTGAACCCCTTTTTCTTCCCAAAGGGCATCAACAATCTCATCCATCCCTAATTGTGCCATTAAACCCTGATAGTAGTCTAAGAAATACAAGAACAACTCATGCGCCTCACTGGCTAACCAATACAGTAAATCTGACAATGTCAACACTCTCTGTTTTCGAGATGTTCTTAGATAATACTGAAAAACCTCTTCCTCCTTCTCTAATAACTCACCCCAATGTTCCTTGTCCTGCTTACTCCAAATCTGTCCAAGCATAAAGGTCAACTGGCATCCAAAATCAAACTCCAAAACATGACGAATATCTTTCAATTGCTCCAAGGCAGAAAAATAAAGGCTCTGATTTAGCAAAAGAATAATCGTATCACCCAGCATAAACCATGTCACACAATTGGGAAGACTGCTTGTTAAAGTCTCCATAAAAGCCTCTTCATCAAACAAATTAGTCTCTATGATATGTCTACTCAGATGAAGGCACTGGACACTATCAACACGGTCATCAGGAGACTTCCCCTTATGAAAAAGGTAGTGTTGCCAAGGATTTTGAGAAAAAGATGCTCCTGCTGAGGAAGGGATGAGGCTTTCGAGAAGAACAGATTCTCTCTCACTTAACCCTGATTTATCAATCTGAAACCAACTATTATCATCCAAAGGTATGTAGTAATAGACTGATTCTGACACTCTGATATATACCTGCTTACCATCTGGAAACAAACGTTCTAATCGATTTTTCATACATGCTCCTTTACTTTTATTATACAAAAAATCCCACTAGAGTCCAACTCCAGTGGGCAACTTCTTATCAAGATTGAGATTGGTAATGATAGCGAATCGTATAGCTACGCTCTTCTCCTTTTTGTAAGACAATATCAGCTAAATGAGGATGATTGATGGCATTTGGAGGGAATTGAGCTTCTAAAGCTACCCCTTGATGTTTTTGGTTTTCAGCACCACCATCTTTGGCAAACTTAGCACCTTCCTCAGGGAAATTAAGCGTGTAAACCACAAGGGCATTTCGATCAGAGTAGATCGACACGCTATCACCACTCACTTCTTCTGTCAAAATGGCAATTGGTGTCTCAAGAGATGGAGCAACAATAAAGGTATCATCAATGCCACCTGTTTGCTCAATGGCTAAGCTCAGATTTTTTCCCTGTCTAAAATCATAGGCTGTATCTGTCACATCTAGTAAGACACCGCTTGGAATTAGCTCATCATCTACCTCTAATATGTGATTTGCGGGAACTTGAAAATGATGGTTTTTCAAATCCTGACTATCTCCTAGATTAAAATAAACATGATTAGTTGGGTTGAACAAGGTGTGCTCTGTCACATCATAGCCCTTGTAAGTAACTGTTAATTGATTCTCATCATCTAGTGTGTAAGTCGCTGACACGGTCATATCACCTGGGAATTGGTCATCTTCTGCTTTAGCACGATAGGTAAAACGCACACCAACGACAGATTGCTCCTCAAATGTCTCAAACGACCAATTCTTAGTGTGTAGGCCATTGGGGCCACCGTGTAAACAGTTGGCATTGTTATTGATTGGTAACTGATAGACCTTGCCATTAACCTCTGCATGCCCCTTGCCGATACGACCAGCAACACGACCAACCGATTGTCCAGCACAGAAACCCGTATTTTGGTAATCTTCTGGCTGGTCAAAGCCTAAAACAAGATTCTTGTGACCACCTTCTGCTCGAGGTACAAGAAAGCTTTGCCATGTTGCACCTAAAGTGATAAAGCTTGCCTCAATACCATGATTATTAATCAAGCGAATTTGTGTGATGACTTCTCCATTCAAGTCATCTAAAATTGTTTTAAAGATTTTCATCTTAACTCCTTTATTGCTCATCATATTCTTCCACTCTATTGTACACCTAATCGAGCATAAAGTAAACGTTTTCCAAAATGGTTTTACGTCTTCAAAATGACCTTTGATAAATCTATTATAATCATTTAGTTTTAAAATAGTATTCCAAAGCAGACTGAACAGAACATCCTGTTCTTAACAACTCAGTCACCTTTCTTTTTAGAGTAGCCCAAAACTGTTCAATGGGATTGAGTTCAGGAGAATAGGGTGGCAAAGGAAGAAAGTAATGCCTGCTTGCTATAG
>NZ_JBRUGW010000032.1:0-24085 GCF_053206505.1 Streptococcus fryi
GCAGGCATTACTTTCTTCCTTTGCCACCCTATTCTCCTGAACTCAATCCCATTGAACAGTTTTGGGCTACTCTAAAAAGAAAGGTGACTGAGTTGTTAAGAACAGGATGTTCTGTTCAGTCTGCTTTAGAATACTATTTTAAAACTAAATGATTATATCTTTACAGAGGCTCTCTATTCCGTATTTTTCAGTAAAGCGGATTATATGCTTAACGTTTGATTCTGTTACTTTTGAGAAAGGCAAGGTAAGAATCAACCTGATTGTTGTAACTGATAAACATCTACTTTAACTTCAAAGTATAATGACATATGAAAAACACCCCAAAAGTTAGATTTCCTATCTCACTTTTGGGGTGACGTTTATTTATGCTGGTGTTTTTATCATCTCAACGACTAAAGATAATATGATTCAATTAGAATTGACAGGGCTTTACTCCAGACCATACAACTCACTAATTGTCACAAAACTATATCCTTGTGACACTAAGTAGTCCATAACTGTCGGCAGGGCATTCATCGTTGTTGGATGGATATCATGCATCAAGATAACAGCACCCGGATGAACACTAGCCTGTATATTAGCCATAATGGCCTCTGTTGACCTGTTCTTCCAATCTAAGGTATCAACAGTCCAAAGCATTTGAGTCATCTCAGTCAGTGATTTAACAGTTGCATTCGTTGCTCCATAAGGAGGTCTAAATGTTTTTGGTGTCACACCTGTCACTGCTTTTATTGCATCTGTCGTAGTATTAAATTGCCATCTGATTTGATCGGCACTAAGCCCTGGTAACTTCGGATGATCCCATGTATGATTACCAAGTTCGTGACCTTCCTGAACCATACGCGTCAAGATAGAATGATTACCTTCAATAGCAGAACCGAGAACATAAAAAGTCGCCTTAGCATTATAGCGTGCTAAAATATCAAGCACCTGAGGCGTTGTTGCCGGATTTGGTCCATCATCAAATGTCAAGGCAACCACACGCTGTCCTTGTAAGACAGGACCATAATCAAAAGCCGATAACTGCCTTTGACGTTCTTCTTCAACTCGAGCAGCCTCTTCTGCTTCTTTTCTAGCCTTTTCCTCAGCCTCATAAGTTTGATAAGCCGTCAAAGCACTCCCCGTTAAATACTGGCTATCTATCACATCAAACAAACTAGCATATGGAACTTTAATAGGTGTCGACAACAGTGGGCTGTAAAACAGCATCCCATCTTCAACATAGTCAACGCCATCGTTCATGACTAAAGTTTGCTTAAAACGTTCGATAATATCATAGTTATTCAAATCATTGATAATCTCATCAACATTGTCAACTGCTTGATTGGTCAAAGTGGCTTTAATTTCCTCATCAATCCTTGCACCATAATTTTGAACAAGATTGTTTGGGTTAAATCGCGTCTCATCAGTTTTCATGTGATGAGTCGAAATAATACGATCTTCCACCTTATCTACAGATAATGGACCTTGCTGGTAACGTCGGTAGTGAACGACCACCTTCTTAACATTCTTTAAGCCAGTATCCATCAACTCAGGCACAACAACCGAAAAGGCATTCTGAGATAAGGGATTGATCTCCGTATCATACAGTTGAGTCGCTATCCACATCTTCTCGTGTAAACCGGTCGTGCTATCGCCAGGACTAAAGATATAAGACCGCCCCTTTGAAAAGTTATAACGTTCTTGATAGCCTAAGGAAATACTATCCTTTGCCAAAGCTTTCGTATCAGAAATAGCCTTGTTAAATTGACTATTGAGATAATACTTGTAAGTAAAAAACATCCCAACAAGTATCAGGGTTATTATCATTAAAAAGGCACTTACTCGCTTCATAACAAACTCCTTACATTATAACATCACTATTATTTTTTATGACAAGTTCACTACAATAATCATTTCTTTTTCTTAATTATTATACCATGACTTCAAATGTAAATTCAATCATGAATAAAAATAAGCTGGAATAAAAATCCCAGCTTAACATTGTTAACTTATTTGAAAGTCTCTTCTCTATACTTATAAGTGATTAGCTGATTTAATCCTAAACTTCCAAACATATAAACTAATCAATATGATAAGGTTGATGCAACAAGCTACTTTTGACCTTACAAGTTTATACAATCGGTCTGTCTAATTTACTTGATATCAAAAACAACTGATTTGACGCTAGTCATTGCTTCGATAGAATATCTCACACCTTGTGTACCAGCACCTGATTTCTTCACACCAAGGAATGGGAAGTTATCTGTTCCACGTTGTGTTTTGTTATTGATGTGAACCGTTCCAACTTCCAATTGTTCAGCAATGGCAAAAGCTTGTGGGAAGTCATTTGTAAAGACTGATGCTTGTAAGCCATATTCTGATGCATTAGAAATTTCAATAGCTTCTTCAACTGATGAGACACGAATAACTGGCAATACTGGACCAAATGGTTCTTCCCATGCCAAGCGCATATCTGTTGTGACTTTATCGAAGAGTACAGGGCGAATTAAGTTTTCGTTACGCTCAAACGGTGTTACTTCATCAGCACCTTTTTCTTGAGCATCACGGACCAAACCTTCAACATAGTCAGCCGCTTTGGTATCAATCAATGATGTGATATCTGCATCTTCTAATGGATCACCAATAGTCAATTCTGATACTTTATCACGTAAAAGGGAAACGAGGTCATCTGCTACATCATCCATAACAAGAACACGTTTCACAGCTGTACAACGTTGACCAGAGTAGCTAAAGGCTCCAGCGATAACATTTTTAGCTGTCAATTCTAAGTCTGCATCGCTAAGGACAATAGCCGAATCCTTACCACCTAATTCAAGCATGATTGGACGCATACCTGCCAATTGACCAATGCGTTCGCCGACTGGTGTTGAACCTGTGAAGTTAATGAAATTAACAGCCTCATGCTCAACGATATAGTCACCAATTTCTGAACCACGTCCTGTTATCGTGTTAAAAACGCCTGCTGGGATACCTGCTTCAACAAATGCCTCAGCCAATAGCAAACCAGAAATTGACCCTTGTGTTGGTGGTTTGAAGGCAACAACGTTTCCTCCAATAAGCGCTGGAGCAATCTTAGATCCAGCTAAATTGATCGGATAGTTAAATGGTGAAATTGCTAAGACAAGACCGACCGGTTCTCTACGAACCACGGCGATTTTTTTCTTACTTGCTGCTTCGAAGCTACCACCTTCTAAAACTTCACCTGATAAACGTAATCCCTCTTCAGCTGCAAAGCGAATGATTTCAGCCGTACGAACCACTTCAGCCACAGATGCTTTATAACCTTTTGCGATTTCTTTAGCCAAAATCACACCGATTTTGTCCTTATCTCGCATTAAGATATCCGCAGCTTTATGCAAGTAAGCTGCGCGCTCCACATATGATAAAGCACGCCAAGCTGGTAAAGCAGCTTTGGCTGATGCCATCAAGACATCAACATCTTCACGGCTCATTGCTGGTATTGTACCTAACAATTCACCATCTGCTGGTGCATAGATACTAATCTCATTGGCAGACGTTTTCCATTCACCATTGACGTAATTTTTATATTGTTTCATAACAACTCCTTATAGTCTAAAGAAGCTCTCAAAAACAGCAACTAAGCTGCCTCAAACAACTTCTTAAAAGATAATAACCTCATTTTATCACTTTTTTCCCTTTTTTCAAGTTTTTGCTACGAGGAGTAAATTGAAACAAAGATAACTTAAGATAGGTAGCTTGATGAGTGAATTATGTTTTAAAACGTTAGTAGTTTTGGAACCATTCGAAACAGCACAGCTCTAAAACATGACAAATGTTCTTACTCTCTTCCATTCTGTTTTGGAACCATTCGAAACAGCACAGCTCTAAAACTGGTGGAAAGGTGGTTATTCATCAGTTAGCGTTTTGGAAACATTCGAAACAGCACAGCTCTAAAACATCAACCTCATCAATAGCCCTAGTAACCTGGTTTTGGAACCATTCGAAACAGCACAGCTCTAAAACAAAACTATATGGAAAGGCTATTAAATGTCAGTTTTGGAACCATTCGAAACAGCACAGCTCTAAAACAGCATACCCAGACATTTGTGCGTCAATTTGGTTTTGGAACCATTCGAAACAGCACAGCTCTAAAACATAACAAGCGAGCCCACACTGTAATAATATGTTTTGGAACCATTCGAAACAGCACAGCTCTAAAACCACTTACTACAAATAAAGGCGAAGGTATAAGTTTTGGAACCATTCGAAACAGCACAGCTCTAAAACTCGATACCTTGAAGACCCCGTTCGAAAGTGGTTTTGGAACCATTCGAAACAGCACAGCTCTAAAACTCATACAGACCTTTGATAAAGCCTTTTACGGTTTTGGAACCATTCGAAACAGCACAGCTCTAAAACAACTTTCAATCGTGTCCAGTATGGATGAGGTGTTTTGGAACCATTCGAAACAGCACAGCTCTAAAACACCTTTGAGCAAATCACTATAAATTTAGACGTTTTGGAACCATTCGAAACAGCACAGCTCTAAAACTCTACAACCATATCCTGGCAATTATTTTCGGTTTTGGAACCATTCGAAACAGCACAGCTCTAAAACAGCGATGAAACGTGGCAAGATTGCTATGGGGTTTTGGAACCATTCGAAACAGCACAGCTCTAAAACAACAACATCAATGAACATTGCGACTTATTAGTTTTGGAACCATTCGAAACAGCACAGCTCTAAAACCAGTGGACGAGGTTTGTTATTACTTGGAAAGTTTTGGAACCATTCGAAACAGCACAGCTCTAAAACAATTTACCATTACCACGCTTAATCTCCCCTGTTTTGGAACCATTCGAAACAGCACAGCTCTAAAACAGGCGTTATGAATATAATGTCTAACTTCAGGTTTTGGAACCATTCGAAACAGCACAGCTCTAAAACTTGTACCAAACTGATTGTTAATTGGAAGTAGTTTTGGAACCATTCGAAACAGCACAGCTCTAAAACTTCATTCTCTTGATTTCAGCTATTATTTGAGTTTTGGAACCATTCGAAACAGCACAGCTCTAAAACGAGCCTGTTAAAGCGGTTAAAGAGGAAGGGGTTTTGGAACCATTCGAAACAGCACAGCTCTAAAACATACAATCTCCACTCTTAGAAAATCCATATGTTTTGGAACCATTCGAAACAGCACAGCTCTAAAACAAGATAGAGTTATGGATTTAGTTAAGGATGGTTTTGGAACCATTCGAAACAGCACAGCTCTAAAACATATCTCAATATTATCTGCCTCAATCGGAGGTTTTGGAACCATTCGAAACAGCACAGCTCTAAAACTCACAGGCAGATTCAATATCAACGACACATGTTTTGGAACCATTCGAAACAGCACAGCTCTAAAACCTGGTATGGCTGCTGTTGCAAAAGAGATGGGTTTTGGAACCATTCGAAACAGCACAGCTCTAAAACCGCATTTCTAATAATTTCCCATGCAGCTTTTGTTTTGGAACCATTCGAAACAGCACAGCTCTAAAACTTAATACTAGAGCCGTAAACACCACTAGCAGTTTTGGAACCATTCGAAACAGCACAGCTCTAAAACTTAATTGACTATATGGATTAATTATGAATAGTTTTGGAACCATTCGAAACAGCACAGCTCTAAAACAGTGTAGTTCTCTAGTATCAATCTCTTTTAGTTTTGGAACCATTCGAAACAGCACAGCTCTAAAACGCATTAATGTATCGTAAATAGACTTAGCGGGTTTTGGAACCATTCGAAACAGCACAGCTCTAAAACCTAGAGCAGCGGCTGACGGTGCTGCTTTTTGTTTTGGAACCATTCGAAACAGCACAGCTCTAAAACTATTACAAAACGTGAAGAGTTTGTGTAGGGGTTTTGGAACCATTCGAAACAGCACAGCTCTAAAACGGGGTTCTGGTGAAAATTCATTCCAAAGAGGTTTTGGAACCATTCGAAACAGCACAGCTCTAAAACCCGACCATTGCACGACTACCATTAAAACCAGTTTTGGAACCATTCGAAACAGCACAGCTCTAAAACGTCATGGTAATGTTAAAAGGTAATAGAACCGTTTTGGAACCATTCGAAACAGCACAGCTCTAAAACAGTGACTAGGTCTTTTTTCTATATCCTATTGTTTTGGAACCATTCGAAACAGCACAGCTCTAAAACTTTACTGGAGAACCTATTGAATCACCACCTGTTTTGGAACCATTCGAAACAGCACAGCTCTAAAACACATCGCTGAGTTGTTTGTTTAAGTTATAAGTTTTGGAACCATTCGAAACAGCACAGCTCTAAAACTCAGCTTGCTTTGTCTCAGTGATGGTGTAAGTTTTGGAACCATTCGAAACAGCACAGCTCTAAAACTTAACTATCTCCATTGCTAGAGATAACGACGTTTTGGAACCATTCGAAACAGCACAGCTCTAAAACGTGGTGTCTTTTTTCAGATCCGCATATTCAGTTTTGGAACCATTCGAAACAGCACAGCTCTAAAACCCCCATTGCGCACCATCTTCGTCCAATATTGTTTTGGAACCATTCGAAACAGCACAGCTCTAAAACTATGGTATTATAGACTTGATGAAGTTAGAGGTTTTGGAACCATTCGAAACAGCACAGCTCTAAAACTAACCGGAAGTGGCGTTAGGAATGTCGTTAGTTTTGGAACCATTCGAAACAGCACAGCTCTAAAACGTACAAGTTGCTCAAGGAACTACAGCTATAGTTTTGGAACCATTCGAAACAGCACAGCTCTAAAACAAATCTTGATACAAACTATAATGGAGGTGTGTTTTGGAACCATTCGAAACAGCACAGCTCTAAAACAGTATCAACGCTCAGTCGAACGATTGTTGAGTTTTGGAACCATTCGAAACAGCACAGCTCTAAAACAGTTGTGAAATATAACATTGTGTCCACTTCGTTTTGGAACCATTCGAAACAGCACAGCTCTAAAACTGACTATGAAACCAATCTACAAGAAGATTTGTTTTGGAACCATTCGAAACAGCACAGCTCTAAAACGTGATGGTATATGCTTCTCCTTTTTTCTTAGTTTTGGAACCATTCGAAACAGCACAGCTCTAAAACGGATATGCTAAAAGTTTAGTATCTAATAGGGTTTTGGAACCATTCGAAACAGCACAGCTCTAAAACAAGATGGTAAAACACCAACTGAGATTTCTAGTTTTGGAACCATTCGAAACAGCACAGCTCTAAAACATTGAGTTAATACTAGATCTAACTGAATTAGTTTTGGAACCATTCGAAACAGCACAGCTCTAAAACTATTAAATGCTTTAATAATGGTCTTAATCAGTTTTGGAACCATTCGAAACAGCACAGCTCTAAAACACGCACACACTAGAGGACTAACAATCCTCTGTTTTGGAACCATTCGAAACAGCACAGCTCTAAAACTGTTATCTCTTAAGAATGAACATTTATATAGTTTTGGAACCATTCGAAACAGCACAGCTCTAAAACCAAAGTGTAGCCAGAACTTCACGCGCAACAGTTTTGGAACCATTCGAAACAGCACAGCTCTAAAACACACACTTACTAGAGGACTAACAATCCTCTGTTTTGGAACCATTCGAAACAGCACAGCTCTAAAACAAAGTAGACGAAGTAGCTCCTAAGTTAGCAGTTTTGGAACCATTCGAAACAGCACAGCTCTAAAACATGCTCGTGAGAAATACCCTCGTGATGCTGTGTTTTGGAACCATTCGAAACAGCACAGCTCTAAAACACTTGTGCTTGGACCTAAGTAATTCAACAGGTTTTGGAACCATTCGAAACAGCACAGCTCTAAAACAACTTCAAAGATGGAGAAAAGGTAGTTCTTGTTTTGGAACCATTCGAAACAGCACAGCTCTAAAACAATGTTATTTCCTAAGTGCATTCTTTCGTTGTTTTGGAACCATTCGAAACAGCACAGCTCTAAAACTCTTTATTCATTAAATATTTTTGAGGGTTGGTTTTGGAACCATTCGAAACAGCACAGCTCTAAAACAGTTGTTCAGCAGAACCTCTTCCGACGTCAGTTTTGGAACCATTCGAAACAGCACAGCTCTAAAACTCAAACCAGCTTCAAACTGGTCAAACAGTTGTTTTGGAACCATTCGAAACAGCACAGCTCTAAAACCGAACTGGCGATTTATTTGTCATGGAAACCGTTTTGGAACCATTCGAAACAGCACAGCTCTAAAACAGAAGCCTTTAACTGGTACTTCCCTAATAAGTTTTGGAACCATTCGAAACAGCACAGCTCTAAAACATAAGAACAGATGGATTATGTTATCGGCTAGTTTTGGAACCATTCGAAACAGCACAGCTCTAAAACAGAGCTGAGAATAAGACCAGAACGCCTGCTGTTTTGGAACCATTCGAAACAGCACAGCTCTAAAACCGTCTTCTGGGTTGTATTCGGGGTTCTTCTGTTTTGGAACCATTCGAAACAGCACAGCTCTAAAACATTGGTAAAGGTGATGAAATTCTTATCTTCGTTTTGGAACCATTCGAAACAGCACAGCTCTAAAACTTGACCCCTATAGTCTTGTTGTATAGGTCGGTTTTGGAACCATTCGAAACAGCACAGCTCTAAAACGTAATGTCAACAGAATTTTCCTCTGCTAATGTTTTGGAACCATTCGAAACAGCACAGCTCTAAAACTCTTTTTTTTGGAGGTATTATGACTATTGAGTTTTGGAACCATTCGAAACAGCACAGCTCTAAAACACATATTTGAAAAAAGAGGGACAACTTATTGTTTTGGAACCATTCGAAACAGCACAGCTCTAAAACTATTACCCGATAATAGTCAATACTTTTTTCGTTTTGGAACCATTCGAAACAGCACAGCTCTAAAACAGTTGATGGTCATTGCCCCATTTCTACTCGGTTTTGGAACCATTCGAAACAGCACAGCTCTAAAACCAATTCGACCCTCAATCATTCCTTCTCCGAGTTTTGGAACCATTCGAAACAGCACAGCTCTAAAACAAGTAGTTCAAGTTAATTGCGCTATTCGGAGTTTTGGAACCATTCGAAACAGCACAGCTCTAAAACAAACAGTATCAAGTTAATCATGAGACTATTGTTTTGGAACCATTCGAAACAGCACAGCTCTAAAACCTTATATAGTATATTACGGCAATAACGCAAGTTTTGGAACCATTCGAAACAGCACAGCTCTAAAACCTCGTGGAACTTTTTTGCCACAAGATTTCGTAATCGCGCCATTCGTCTCAGCCAGACTTCAGTCTCGAGTGATCCCTCATATTCGTTATTATAGCATATTTTGCTCAATTAAAAAATAATCATCATCTAACACATACTGCGGGAAGTCATAGAGTTGTCTAGGTTCTATAAACATCACCTGTAGTTGTGACAAGGCAATATATTCAAATATCTGCTCTAATTCAGACTTACTCAGATAAGAGCCAATATTCACAAAAACCAACAAACGCTTTTTACTTAAATAGCGAAAAACCTGCAAAATTTCAAAACATTTATTAAAAAACGTATCACTTTGCGTCTCTATTTTTACGCCCAGTGCCTTAATCAACTCTAAAATAGTGATTTCATCATATTCTAGGTCTAACTCATTTTCCAAACACTCAAAAGAAATCAGTTCTGTAATGGTCTCAGCTAATTTTTCCACCATTGATTTAACTTCTGGCTTTTCATTAAACTGATTTTCCAAATCCGCATGAATCAACTTCAAAATAGCTGGTGCATTAACATCAAAACCCAAAACATCAGTGATTAACATCAACTCTGTTTCCTTCAAACGTACCATCTTGTGATCAAAAAATTTGACTTCACACTCATCGGAGTAATGATATAGCTCTCTCACAAAGTTCCCAAAAAGACTTGAGGATTCAATCGTTAATATTGTCCACGCTTTTAATGAAATGCTATGGTCTAGTAAGGGAAAATTAAGTTTCATCAAACCTATCTCCTAAAAATACAATCCTACTATCTGTATTACCAATAGACGCATCACGTTCACCATGTAAATACACCATTCTAGCAAACTGCTTTTCCGTCACAGTCAATAGTGAAATACTGCCCTTTTTAGGGTTATTTTCTTTAAGACGCGCAAACATCGCAGTACTAGCTGAGTTATTCAGCAACAATTTACTATAGACAGAATACTGATGCATAATAAAGCCTTCATTCAATAAAAACTTCCGAAATTGACGATAGGCTTTCTTATCATCTGATGTATCTGTCGGCATATCAAACATTAAAATCATTCGCATATATCGATAGCTCATATCCTAAACTCAGGGATTTCTTCCCCATCCTTATTTAAACACTTAATCACCCGCTTCGTATAATCACTCACAATATTGGTCAAATACATCTCTTTACCACGATATAAAAAAGTATCTGAAAACATCGTAAACAACTCACGTTTGAGCGTCATAAAAGACTTTGTTCGATTTCTGTAAATAATCCTATCAACAATAGGTCTAAATGGCTCCATAATATCACTAGCTAGGTTAAACTGATTAAATTGATTGGCATGTTTTAAACCAAACTGCGTCATACAACCACACAAAACAACTTCACGCGCAAACATACTCATGAGTAAAGTATAACCATAATCCAAAGCAGCATTGATATCATTATCTAAATCACGTGAAAAATCATTCCCAAACAAGGTATTGAAATAAATTCTAGCCGAATGTCCTTCCCGATTTGACGGATCAAATTCCTCCAAACCATTATACAAGTCAATAATAGCATTTGATTTTTCCAGATACTGACAATCAGCCAAATGATAAGCTTGATTAAGGATTTTTTGGGCAATGATCGTCGTCCATACCTTGGCTTTGTTAGTTTCTTCCCAACCTAGCTGACGCGATAATTGTAAACTAGAATCATGACGACCATAGTAGGCTAGCAACTGAGCTGTTGGCAAGCGTTTATCATCACAAAAAATAACAAGTATATTCTCATCAACCAAACGTTTAATAAGCATGGTTGATATCACAATATCTGTTGTCTCGAGTAACAAGATATCAATCTCGGACAGATGAATCATTTCTGTCCGAGAAGCATCTTTGAAAATCAAATGGTTGTTTTTATAAGACAACTTAGAATGCGTATTAACAACCACAGTCCGCCAACCCATCAGTCTTCTCCTAATTGGCTCAAATCAATCCGAGTTTCATAAAGTCCCGTGATGGATTGATGAATAAGAGTTGCGTTCAAACACTCAGTTGTAGATGTGTAACGCTTACGATCTATCGTCTCACCTAAGAACGAAAAGGCTGATGGAGCACCTAAAGCTGTCAATTTCAATAAGTTTATAAATGAAGTTGCCACCTCTTCAATCGGTAATTCTTGCCCCTTATCAAACAAACGGTGTATCTTCTCCATATTAGCAGGGACCAATAGGTAGCGCTCTTCAAATGCTGAGACATGAGAAAGTATTTTTTCAAAATAGTCAGCATGTTTGATGACCATATCTAGACACTCTTGCCCTTTTGTTGGGTGATTGATATGTTCACAACAATACAAGAACTTGACTAGGTTTTCTGGTAATAGTAATTGATTGCCTTTTTGTAGTTCTTTGGCACTTGCAAGCAAACGTCTACGACCATTTTCCATTTCAAACAAGCTGTACTTAGGCAATTTAATGATATGGTCTTCTCGAATATTTTGATAACCTCTAGACTCTAGAAAAGCAACAGGATTTTTTTCAAAGCGTTCTTGCTCCATAATGGTAATGCCAACCATTTCTTTCACAGTCTTTAACTTTTTAGACTTTCCTTTGGCGACATCAGCAACAACTAATACGCTATAAGCCACAACAGGACTATCAAAACCACCATATTGTTGAGGAGATAAACCACTTTTACGAGCAATAAGTTTGTCTGATGGACCTTTTGGAAGAACAGTTTCCTTAGAGAAGCCACCCGTCTGAACCTCTGTTTTCTTAACGACATTAACTTGAGGATATGACAGGACTTTTTTGATAATAGGTAGATGTTTATTTTTGTTCCAAATTTCCCCCATCTCTTCATCAGTAATAATCTCAGAGTTTTTGAAAAACTTCATGATGTTAGAATAGAAGAATAGTTTAGCTGTTGCTTTACCAAGCTTATTTTCCATAGTATCAGCAACAATCTTCTCCACAGTATATTTCTTGAACTCACCATAAACAAACTCTGGGCTGAGTTTAGGGTAGCGTTTGAGCAAGGTTTTAGCGACAACAGCATTGAGATAGGCATCATGAGCATGATGGTAATCATTGAGGTCACGTACCTTGCAAAGATTAAATGCTTTTCTGAAATCTGACACCAACTTCGATTTTAGTGTAATGATTTTGACCTTGCGTAAACGTTTATGATGGTCATCCGTATCAGGATTAAAACGTTCATCCAAAATCCTTGCCACATGTTTGGTGATTTGACGGGTCTCAACTAATTGACGTTTGATGAATCCTGCCTTATCTTTGTCTGTCAAGCCACCACGTGTCGCTTTCGTCAGGTAATCAAATTTTAACTGAGACATGAGTTTGGCATCACGCAGTCGTTCCCAATAACCCAACATTTTTGCAACAACTTCTTTACTAGGCACATCATCGAGTTTACCACGATTTTTTTCTTGGGTTGTCAATACTTTATTATCAATGGAGTCATTCTTAATAAAGCTTTGTGGGATAATATGGTCAACATCATAAGTCTGCAACAAATCAATGTCTAAATCTTTTCCTGTGTAGATATCTTTACCATTTTGCAAAGCATATAGATACACTTTTTCATTATCTAAGCGTAAATCATTAAGTTTTTTTAGATTTAGTTTTTCATCAATGGTTTCTTTCTGACTCAGTGACAAGAGACCTTCTGTCACTTTTTTCAGACGTTCTTTAGAGGCATTACGCCCTTTTTGTGTGGACTGGTTTTCACGCGCCATTTCAACAACAATATGCTCAGGAGCATAGCCCATGACTTGAACCAACTCATCAACAATCTTCAAACTCTGTAAAATCCCTTTTTTAATAGCAGGACTACCAGCAATATTGTCAACAAGAGCATGTAAATCATCCACTTGACCGAGAGATGCTGATTGTGCTTTGTCAATCTCATCTTTAAAGCTTAACGCTTCATCTGTCAGCAACTGCATCAAATTACGATTATCGTTGCTCATCAAATGACCGAGAATAGTTAACTGACTGCCTTTATTTTTAATGCCATTAATCAATTTTTGAGATAATCTTCCCCAACCTGTGTAATGGCAACGCTCTAACGTTTTGAGTTGTTGCTCGGTTAAGGTCATCGGCAACTTCCTCAAACGCTGACGAATCATCTTTTTATCTTCAAACAAGGTTAAAACCTTAACGATTTCTTCTATAATCGCCAAATTAGCTTCATCATCAAGGAAAGCCTTATCAAAAATTTTCTTTTTCCTCAAATCATGGTAAGTGCCCAAGGACGCATTGAATTTCCCTGTGACATCATCTAAGCCTCGAATGTCTTGAACTCTATATTCATCATACTCTAGTGCAAAGAAATCCATGAATTTTGCCTTAGTGACTTTACGATGCTCCTTGAACAGCTTATCGACAATATCCTGCTTCATGTAGGTGGATAAGGGATGACTATTCCCTTTGTCATCAACGAAACGAATATTGACGAGTTCATTATAGACCGTAAATAGTTCATAGAGGTGGCTATGCTTTGGTAGAACATCTTCATTCGGAAGATAGGTATCCTTATTGGTCATCCTAGTGATAAAAGCTTCTGCCGATTGTTCCAAATCAACCACTTCTTCAAAATTCCAAGGTCTAATTGGTTCGTTAGACTGCCGTTTCAACCAAGCATACTGACTAGATTCATGGTCTTTTGCCAATGGACCAACATAGTAAGGAATTCTAAACGTCAAAAGTTTTTCAATTTTAGCACGATTTTCTTCTAAGAAAGGGTAATATTGTTCTTGACGTCTTAAAATCGCATGTAATTCTTGCAAGTGAATCTGATGAGGAATGGCACCATTGTCAAAGGTACGCTGTTTTCTGAGAAAATCTTCCCTATCAATTTTCTCAAGGAAGCCTTCTGCGCCATCTATTTTAGACAATAGAGGTTTCATATAGCTATAAAAATCAACTTGTTTAACCCCATTGTCAATATAGCCTGCATAGCCATTCTTTGTCTTATTCTTAAAAATATCATGGTATTTATCAGGTATATGAGCTCGGATAAGGGCTTTGAGGTTTTTCAAATCCTCTTCATGCTCCTCATAGCGTTTGATCATAGAAGCAGATAGAGGTGCCTTTGTCACTTCATCTTTTGCTGTCAAGATACCTGACAAGAGTATGGCGTTATACAATTGTTGAGCAGATGCAAAGACCTCTGCATATTCTTCTGCATCTGGAATAAGGGCTAATAACTCCTCTAAATCACTATCGTAGCTATCTTTTGAAAATTGTAGCTTGGCATCTGAATCTAGTTTAAAAATAGTCTTAAAATTAGGCTGTAGACCTAAAGCTAAAGACAGCAAATTACCAAATAGACCGTTCTTTTTCTCTTTAGGATAATGTTTAAGAACATTTTCCAAACGACGACTTTTACTCAATTTTTCAGTCAGTAACTCAGTAACGGAAACTTTATTTTCCGATAACTGATGATTAGTAGATAATCGATCATAGGCAGCTACAAACCCTTCGAAACATTGTTGAATATCGGTATTTTCAGCTTCTAACTTTCCTTCAAATAAGAAATGCCCACGGTATTTGATGGTATGTGCTATTGCTAAATAAATCAGGCGTAAATCAGCCTTGTCATCCGAATCAGCCAATTGCTTTCTGAGATGATAAATGGTTGGATAATTATAATAATAATCCTTTTCCTCTTTCTCACTAGGAAAAATAGGATATTTGCCCCATTCTTTATCCCCTTTTACGAGGAATGAGTCCTTCAAACGATGGAAAAAATTAGGATCTACTTTTGCCATCTCTGGTTCAAATATCTCCATAAGAAAGGATAGACGTTTAGCACGTCTACCTAAACGACGTCTTGAAGTCCGTTTCAAACGTTTATCAGCAGCAGGTTTACCCTCCTCAAATAAACGGACACCTAAAAGATTTTTCTTAATGTATTCTTTTGACATATTGCCAAAGACCTTCATACGTTTTGACGGCACCTTCAAGTCATCGGTCACAATAGCCCAACCAACAGAGTTAGTCCCTATATCTAAGCCAATAGTATATGGTTTTTTAGCCAATAAATCTTGATTCATCTTGCTCTCCTTTTTATTTTGTGATAATAAGACAATCTTTTTTGTAAAACGCTTTCTATCTCTAATGATATTATAACCAGTATTGGATTATTTTTCAAACAATATTACAATCATTTCTAGCAGTAAATATCATACTACAACACCTTTTGAATCATACCTATATAAAACTGACATAGCCATAATTGTAAAGACCATTATCAAACATACGGATATATATGCTTATATCAGTTTTACAAAGAATATTTGAAAACCATAAATACTAGTTAGTTTACTACCCATCTCTTTTTAACCCTTATATAAAACAAAAACCACTATTCCAAAGAATAGCGGTTTAATCATATTTTTAGGCTACTTGAGTAGTCGATCTATTATTTAAGAGTAACTGAAGCTCCAGCTTCTTCAAGTTTAGCTTTGATGTCTTCAGCTTCAGCTGCAGCAACACCTTCTTTGATAAGACCTGGTGCTCCGTCAACAAGAGCTTTAGCTTCTTTAAGACCAAGACCTGTGATTTCACGAACAACTTTGATAACACCAACTTTTTTGTCACCAGCAGATGTCAATTCAACGTCGAATGAATCTTTAGCAGATTCTTCAGAAGCACCAGCACCAGCAGCAACTGCAACAGGAGCAGCAGCTGTTACACCAAATTCTTCTTCGATAGCTTTTACAAGTTCGTTAAGCTCAAGGATTGAAGCTTCTTTAATTTCAGCAATAATGTTTTCAATGTTCAATGCCATTGTATTTTCCTCCAAATAGTTTTAATAAAATAATAATCTTGTGTAGCTTAGGCTACCATTTGTGTGCTTAAGATTAAGCAGCGTCTTTGTTCTCTGCAACAGCTTTGACTGCAAGAGCAACGTTGCGAACTGGTGCTTGAAGTACAGAAAGAAGCATAGAAAGCATACCTTCTCTGTTTGGTAGTGACGCAAGAGCAACGATTTCTTCTTTAGATGAAACAGCGCCTTCAATCACACCACCTTTGATTTCAAGTTCTTTCGCAGTTTTAGCAAAATCATTGATGACTTTTGCTGGTGCAATCACGTCTTCGTTAGAGAAGGCGATTGCTGTTGGACCTACAAAAATCTCGTTAAGATTTTCAAGACCAGCTTTTTCAGCAGCACGACGTAAAATTGAGTTTTTAACGACTTTAAATTCTACATCTGCCCCACGCAAGTTACGACGTAAAACAGTATCTTGTTCTACTGTCAAACCACGTGAGTCAACAACTACGATAGATGCAGCTGCTTTCATTTTCTCAGCATAAATTTCAACCAATTCTGCTTTTTTAGCAATACTTGCTTGACTCATGTTTGTGTTTACCTCCGTTTTTATTTTTGTCTGGAACGAAAAAAATCGTATCCAAACCCAGACACGAAAGTACAATACGTTACAATATCTTATTGACGTTTTGTGCCTCGGTAGGACTATTATGAGCTAGGCTCCCCTACTGTCTTAGGTCAGTTTTATTCAAAACCTCAATTATAATATCATAGCTTAATGGAGTTGTCAACTGATTGGTACACTTTTTTTAAATCTTTCAAAAATAAATCTTATTTTCGAATAAAGTGTTAGGAGGATTTTTATGTTAGAACTTGTCATTGATAAATTTAAAGAATACAAATGGATAGCTATTACTTGCATCATTATTACTGTGATTGGAATAACTTTTTCCTCACTACAACACAATGCTACAGCTGAAGTCCCTAATTTCCCAGAAGTACAGACATCAGACACAATAGTTAAGGATAATCAGACAACTGAGAAAGGTCTTGATGATGAAACAAGTCCGAAAACGATTATAGTGGATATCAAAGGTGCTGTTCACAAAGAAGGTGTATATGAACTAAAAGATGGGCAACGTGTTAACGATCTCATTCATCTAGCTGGTGGTTTTCTTCCTGAAGCTGATCTAAATTCAGTTAACTTGGCACAAAAATTAAGCGATGAAGCTGTTATCTATGTTGCTTTGCAAGGTGAAAATATGTCTGTCATAACAACTTCTAATGCTACACCTACCTCTGAAGGTTCTGACAAAGTAGCCCTAAATACTGCCACACTTTCTGATCTTCAGACAATTACTGGTATTGGGGCTAAACGCGCTCAGGATATCATTGACTATCGTGATGCTAATGGCGGCTTTAAAGCCCTTGAGGAGCTTAAAAATGTCTCTGGTATTGGTGACAAAACATTTGACAAAATTAAAGAGGAACTAAGTCTTGACTAAATACTGGCCCATACCACCTATCTCAATAGCCTTACTCATGGTCTTGTCTTTTTTTACTGTTTTTCATACATCTTGGCTAACGATTGTACTATTAGCTATATCTTTATGTCAGCTTTTTAGACAATACAACTATGAACAATTGCTAAAAGTATTCGGTATACTATTATTTTGCATCGGATATTTCAGTTACTGTCGTTTTAATACTCATCACAAATCACTGAATGCGCCAACAAGCATTAGCACTATCACTATTATTCCTGATACGATTAGTGTTGATGGTGATTTACTCACTTTTCGTGGCTATGAGAACAAAAATACTTATCAAGCCTATTACACCTTAAAATCTCAGAAAGAAAAACAGTTTTTTGAACAGACTACAAAACCACTGCTATTAGAAATAGATGCTGAATTATCCTTACCTGAAGCAAAAAGGAATTTTAACGGCTTTGATTACCAAGCTTATCTGAGTAGTCAAGGTATCTATAGGATTGTCAAAATTAGTCATATCCACGCCATTGCAAGTGCCAAATTGAATTCTCCACTTGATTATCTAAGAACGCTGAGACGTCAATGGTTAGTTGATATCTCTAAAAAATTCCCAAACCCTATGAAACACTATATGACTGGTCTACTCTTCGGTTATTTAGGTAAAGAGTTCAACGAAATAGGGGATTTATATAGTCAACTAGGCATTATTCATTTATTTGCCTTATCAGGTATGCAAGTAGGATTCTTTTTAAAAGGGTTTAGGCAAGTCTTACTTCGGATTGGCATCACTCAAGAAACCGTTAATTGGCTTCAAATCCCTTTTTCATTTTGTTACGCTGCTCTAACAGGTTTCTCTATTTCTGTGGTTAGAAGTTTGATGCAAGCCTTATTACAACTTCTTAATATCAAAGGATTAGATAATCTGTCTATCGTTTTGATATCTTTATTAATGTTTAACCCTGAACATGTGATAACTGCTGGTGGTGTATTGAGTTTTACTTATGCTTTCTTAATTTGCATTACATCCACAAAACAGACCAATAGCATTAAAAACACTATCTATCAAACAGTCATTTTAAGTATAGGAGTGTTACCTATTCTTATGTGGTATTTTGCTGGTTTTCAACCCTTATCCTTAATCCTGACAGCTTTCTTCTCCCTACTATTTGATAACATCATGCTACCTATTCTAACACTGATTTTTTTGTTCAGTCCATGGTTCAGTATTTCTCAGGTCAATCCAATATTTGAACTATTAGAGCTACTGATCAAATGGATAGCATCATGGTCTGGTCATGGTCTAGTGTTCGGAATGCCTTCTCCGATACTGTTTTGCTTGATCATCATTAGCCTATCTCTTGTATTTGATAATGCTAAACGTAAAGGTAAAAGAGTCGTTTACATACTCATGACTTGTTTACTGTTCGCACTCATCAAACACCCATTAGAGAATGAGGTTACTATTGTTGACATTGGACAAGGAGATAGTATTTTTATTCGAGACATTACTGGTAAAACCATCCTTATTGATGTTGGGGGGCGTGTTGATTTTTCGGTAAAAAATAATTGGCAAAAGCGCCATCGTGAAGCCAATGCCTCTCGAACACTTATTCCTTACCTCAAAAGTAGAGGTGTACATCATATTAATCAACTGATATTAACCCACACCGACACCGATCATATTGGCGATCTAGAAGAAATTACTAAAACCTTCGACATAGATTCCATTTTAGTCAGCCCTGGAAGTCTAACTCAAACTGATTTTGTACAGCGATTAAAAGCATTGCAGATACCAGTTAAAACGATTCAAGCCGGAGACAGTTTGAAAATCATGGGTTCTCAACTTCATGTTCTCTATCCAATGTCTGTCGGAGATGGTAGTAATGACGATTCAATCGTGTTATACGGGCAGTTATTAGATAAATCCTTTCTTTTTACTGGGGACTTGGAAAAGGGTGGGGAAGATAGCCTAATACAAACTTATCCTCATCTAACTGTAGATATCTTGAAAGCTGGTCATCACGGTAGCAAAGGGTCTAGCTCACCAGAATTTTTAGATCATATACAGCCTACAATTAGTTTAATCTCTGCTGGAAAAAATAATCGTTACCAACATCCACATGAAGAAACTCTAGAACGATTTAAAGAACGTGACATCGCTATTTACCGAACGGACAAAGAAGGCGCTATCCGATTTCGAGGCTTTAACACATGGCATATCGAAACAGTCAGAGAACCAGATAATAATGACTAATAACTGTTAAACAACAACCTGTCTGTAAAGCTTAAGTTCAGAAATTTCTGAGGCCTTACTCTATATTGATGACAATCTACTAGGTGATATTTCCTTGTCAAAAGTATCGGCCCATGTGTACCTACAACCCTCTTATTTCAGTAAAATATTTAAAAAAGAAACTGGATTCACCTTTATTGATTATATTAATCGTAAAAAAATGATCAAATCTATGCTTATGTTAAAAGACCCTACACAGTCTTTAGAAACGATTTCGCACCGTTTAGGCTACCAACATCCTAGTTATTACACCAAATTGTTTAAAAAAATATTAGGAACTACACCTGCAGAATATCGCAAACATTTATCATAGCCAAAAAGGAGCTGGTTAACAAACCAAACTCCTCTTTTTAAAACCTTATAACTATCAATCTGCATTCAATCATTAGCGATATGACAAAGAACATATCATAACAGTTAAGAAGTAACGTCTAATAACTTACTTTCCTTTACGAAGAGTTCCGTAAAGAAGTCCTGAGACAACTGCACCAATAGCGATAAAGACTAAGTACAACAAAGGATTACTTGTCAAGGCGATAACGAAGATACCTCCGTGAGGTGCCAATAATTTAATGCCTGATAAGCCTACCAATGCTCCTGCCAGAGCTGAACCTGCAATAAAGCTTGGAATCGCACGGGCTGGGTCAGCCGCTGCAAATGGAATCGCACCTTCTGTAATGAATGACAATCCCATGATAACGTTTGTCAAACCTGAATTACGCTCTTCTTGAGAGAATTTATGTTTGAACAAGAGCGTTGAAACAAAGACTGCCAATGGTGGTACCATACCACCAGCCATAACCGCAGCCATAACAACAGAACCACCATCTGTCACCGTTGCAGCAAGAGTACCTGTACCAAAGACATACGCTGCTTTATTGACTGGACCACCCATATCAACTGCCATCATACCACCAAGAATTAAGCCCATCAAGATAGCTGAACCACCTGAAAGACCTGCAAGGAAATTGTTCATTGCTGTATTGATAGCAGCCATTGGAATATTGACAAAATACATCAGGAATCCTGTAATCAACACACCAAAGAGTGGATAAATCAAGATTGATTTGATACCCTCAAGTGAGCGTGGCAAGCCTGCAAAGGCTTTTTTCAATGCCAAGACAACATAACCTGCCAAGAAACCACCAACGAGGGCTCCCAAGAAACCTGATGAAACTGCCGCTGGGATTTCAGAAGTTGCTGCACCGTATTCAATCTTACCAATAGCTAAACCACTTGATGCAATTGAACCTGCCACAAAACCTGCAACCAAACCTGGTTTTTCAGCGATAGAGTAAGCAATAAACCCTGATAGAAGTGGTAACATAAACCCAAAAGCTGCACCACCAATTTTCATGAACATGGCTGCCAGTTCATTGTATGACCCTAGACTACCAAGATTGTCTTTCGGAACACCTAACATATTATCAAATAAGAAGGCTAGGGCTATCATAATACCACCACCGATAACAAATGGTAACATTTGTGACACACCACTCATTAAGTGTTTATAGAAAGTACCACCAAGACTTGTCGGTGTCACTGAAGCATCTGTTTGTCCTTCTTGAGCAACATAAACGTTAGCTTGATTGGTCAAGACCATATTGATTAATTCCTCTGATTTCTTAATACCGTCAGCAACTGGACGTGATACCAATGGTTTTCCATTGAAGCGTGCCATTTCAACTGCTTTATCTGCTGCGATGATAACACCCTTAGCTTTTTTGATATCCTCAGCTGTTAATTTATTGGCAACTCCTGACGCACCATTTGTCTCTACCTTAATAGCAACGCCCATCTCTGCGGCTTGCTTTTTCAACGCTTCTTCAGCCATATAGGTATGAGCGATACCTGTTGTACATGCTGTAACAGCTACAATGTAGTCTTGAGTTGCAGCAACTTGACTGTTCGAAGTTGCCATTACTTTAGCTTCTTCAGCATCAAATGCCGCAATAACCTCATCTGCTGATTGAGCACTGCGTAGTTGATCAGCAAAGCCAGGTCTCATCAAATACTTAGACAATTCTGCTAAAGCAGCCAAATGCGTATCATTAGCACCTTCTGGCGCCGCAATCATAAAGAACAAATCTGTTGGTTGACCATCTAAACTATCATAATCAACACCCTTATTTGATTTTGCAAAAAGGACAGTTGCTGCCTTGACAGCTGTATTTTTTGCATGTGGCATAGCAATACCATCACCCAAACCAGTTGTTGTTTGTGCTTCACGAGCCATGATACCTGCCTTAAAAGCAGCGCTATCGCTCACAACACCATTGGCTACTAAGCTAGCAATCATTTCATCAATCACTGCTTCTTTACTAGTTGCTTGCAAATCAAGCAACATGACTTGTTTATTCAAGACATCTTGAATTTTCATAATTCTTCTACCTCAACTTTTTGATAAATTTTTTTGATATCCTCTAATGTGGCTAAATCATCTGAAAAAGCCGTTGCTGTTCCACAAGCTACGCCCCATTTTAGAGCTTCAATAGGATTTTTTGACCTGACAAACTCACCTGTAAATCCTGCAACCATTGAGTCTCCTGCACCAACAGAGTTTTTAACCTGCCCTTTGATTGGTTTTGCAAAATAGGTTTTCTCTTTGGTCACTAGGAGAGCACCATCCCCTGCCATTGAGACAATCACATGCTGAGCACCTTTGTCAATAATGGCTTTGGCATAGCGTTCAACATCAGCTAAACCATCTAATGTAACACCAAAAATCGCTTCGAGCTCATGGTTATTGGGCTTAACCAACAAGGGCTCATAGACAAGACTATCAAGTAAGGTCTGACCTTCAAAGTCACAGACTACATGGGCTTGCCTAGCTTTGACAAGAGGAATTAAACGCTTATATACATCATTCCCGAGCGAACTTGGTGCAGAGCCTGCAAAGACAACGGTATCCTCAGCAGACAACTGTGACAGCCTATTTTCTAAGGCTAGTAATTGCTCTTCGGTAATCTCTGGTCCTGCGCCGTTGAGTTCCGTTTCATCATCAGCCTTGATTTTGACGTTAATCCTCGTATCTTGACTAACAGGAACAAAAGCTGTTCGAATGCCCTCAGCCTCCATTTGTTGACTAATGAAAGCTCCTGTAAAGCCACCAAGAAAACCAGTCGCTGTGTTTTCTATGCCTAAGCGTTGCAAGATACGACTAACATTTATGCCCTTACCTCCCGCAAATTTATCATCGCTTGTCATCCGATTAACAGCACCTAGCTCAACCTGTTCAAGTCTAACAATAAAATCAATGGAAGGATTCAGGGTAACAGTATAAATCATACTTCTATCACCTTCGTTTTTTCTTTTATGGTCTCTAGCAATAACTGATTATTGCCAGTAGCATTTGTAACGATAATCACCTCTTCTAAAGAGGCAACTTTAACAAAAGATTTTTGACCGATTTTAGAAGAATCAACAAGAATGTAACTCGCTTTACTATTTCGTATAATTGCTTGCTTAACCATTGCTTCTTCCATTTCAGGTGTTGTGACGCTTTGGTTATCCACACCATTCATCCCCATAAAAGCCTTATCAAAATTCAGTTGCTCAATCTGAGCCATTGCCATAGCCCCAATACTAGCATCCGTTGAGACTTTCACAAAACCACCAATAATCATCGTTTTGATTTGCCGATCAACGAGCTTGCTCGCATGGTGAATAGAGTTAGTCACAACCAAGATATCATCAATAGGGAGATTATCAATCAATAACTCTGTTGTTGTGCCAGCGTCTAGGAAAATAACATCACCTTTTTCAATCAGACTAGCCGCTTTTTCAACTAAAGATCGTTTATCTTGAACGTTTTTGATAGATTTTTCCTTATTGGTTAATTCTTCTCGTAAAGATTGAATTTTTTCTGCCCCACCGTGAACACGTCTCAACTGACCTTCTTTTTCAAGTTCGTCTAAATCACGTCTAACCGTTGATTCAGAAACACCGATGGCATCCACAAAATCTTCCAAAGTCACAAAATGCTCAGTCAAAACCTTAGTCAATATCAGCTGTTTCCGTTCTGATTTTAAAATAGGCCATCACCTCCTGCAATCGTTTACACTCACTATTATATCGTAAGATATTAAAAAGTCAATCACTTTCTATCAAAAACTTTCAAAAAGTATCATATAGTTTTATCACATGCAGCATAAGCAAATAAAACAGGACATAATAAAAAGAAGTCAGATATTACGGCTCTATAATTTCTGTAGTGGGTAACTCCACCATAGAGATTATAGGGCCTTTTGAGTATCAAAAAGTCCCATATGACCTATAATGAAAAGCAAGCAAACCATCATTAGAAAGACTCATATGGAACA
>NZ_JBRUGW010000033.1:0-23646 GCF_053206505.1 Streptococcus fryi
GACATGGATGGCACCTTTTTGGATAGTTTTGGTAGTTATGATAAGGAGCGCTTTGAGCATGTTTTAAATGGTTTTGACTCTATGGGATGGTTATTGACTATAGCTAGTGGTCGTGGAATGTTGGCTTTGGACAAATTATTTTCCCCATATAAGCACCGCTTGGCTATGGTGGCAGAAAATGGCAGTATTGTACGTTATAAAGAGCAGATATTGTTTGAGCGTCATTTATCTAATGAGCAAAGTCTTGAGATTATTCATGCTTTAGCAGAGAATCCTTACGGGTCGAGTAATCTTTTCTTGCTATCTGGTCAATTAGGTGCATATATCATTGAAGGGGCGACGTCTGAATATATCGAGCATGAGAAGCGTTATCATGAAAATATTCGAATTGTTTCTTCATTTGATGTGATTGAAGATACCATCATTAAAGTTACAGCACACTTACATCCTGAGCAGATGATTGAAGGTGTAGCTTGGCTAAATCAGCGCTTATCAGTGTTAGGTCTCAGGGCTGTGACGACAGGTTCTAAAGCTATTGATATTATTCCAAAAGATGTTGATAAAGGGCTTGGATTGCAAAAATTGTGTGAAGTCTTGGGATTGTCTAGTAAAGATGTCATTGCTTTTGGTGATAATTTGAACGATATTGAAATGCTGACATTTGCTGGACGAAGTATTGCTGTCTCTAATGCTAGACCAGAAGTTTTGGAGTTGGCAGATAAGGTGATTGGTCATCATGATACTGGAGCAGTTCTAGAGGAATTAGAACACCTAATACAAAAGAATTAATGAATAGAGGGAGAGTTTTATGGGATTATTTGATCGTTTATTTGGTAAGAAAAAGCAAGAGCCAATCCTTGAGGAGAGTCAAAATGGCTTAGAAGAGATTATTGATGAGATTTTGCAGGAGCAAGAGGCTGTCGTATTTGAGAAAGAAATCGGTCAGATTGAATCAGAGGAGAAAAACTTAGAGGCACATGTTATTGAGTCGGAAGAGTCAGAAGCTCCATCTGAACAAGCTGAAACAAGAGTAGCGGTTACAGAGGAACTACTTTCAGCAGAGGAAGAATATGTTTCGGTTAGTGATGATGAAACTATTTCATCAGATAATGCTGAAGCAGAGCAGCCGTTAGATAGCGACAATCAAACAGAGACACATGTCGAGACAGATGAAGAAAAATACCGTCGTACCTTGAAGAAAACCCGTACGGGCTTTGGGGCAATGCTGAATAACTTTTTAGCAAATTTCCGTCGCGTTGACGAGGCATTTTTTGAAGATTTGGAAGAAATGCTGATTTTGAGTGATGTTGGCGTGACTGTCGCAACACAGTTGACAGAGGAACTTCGTCAAGAAGCTAAACTCGAAAATGCTAAAAAGCCTGACGAGTTAAAACGAGTGATTGTTGAAAAATTAGTTGATCTCTATGAAAAAGATGGCGTGACACTTGAAAGTATCAATATGCAAAGTGAGTTGACAGTAATGCTCTTTGTCGGTGTTAATGGTGTTGGCAAGACCACATCTGTTGGGAAACTAGCTTATCGTTATAAACAAGCGGGTAAAAAAGTCATGCTTGTTGCAGCGGATACCTTCCGTGCAGGAGCTGTAGCGCAATTGGTCGAATGGGGACGTCGTGTGGATGTGCCAGTGATTGTTGGTGCTGAAAAGGCTGACCCTGCCTCAGTTGTCTTTGATGGCATGAATCGAGCTGTGTCGGAAGGTGTTGATATTCTTTTGATAGATACGGCAGGTCGTCTTCAAAACAAGGAGAATCTAATGGCAGAGTTGGAGAAGATTGGACGGATTATCAAACGTGTCTTACCAGAAGCTCCTCATGAAACCTTGCTTGCTTTAGATGCATCAACGGGGCAAAATGCCTTAGTTCAAGCCAAAGAATTTTCAAAAATTACTCCTTTAACAGGGATTGTTTTAACTAAGTTAGATGGAACTGCCAAAGGCGGTATTGTTTTGGCGATTCGTGAAGAATTGGATATTCCAGTTAAGTTTATTGGTTTTGGTGAAAAGATTGACGATATTGGAGAATTTAGTTCGGAAGAGTTTATGAAAGGTTTGTTAGAAGGTTTGATTTAATAGATAAAACCCAATCTCATCAGCGGATTGGGTTTTTAATAATGGATTAAGTTTCAATTTTCTTTGACGACGTAGTAGTGAGCACTAGGTGATGAGACGTTACAGTGTTTAAATGACACATCATCAGAAGTGTGTTATATAGTGGAACAACTACTTGGACTAAACCGTGGCATTTTTTCAGATGTTCAGTTTCAAACAGGATACTTAGTTAATTCTCAATGGTCTTTTTGGAAATTGTTGTTTGGCTTTCTTGTCTATAATAGTGAAAAGAATCGTTTCATCAAGTGAGGATTCCTATCAAACGCCTAGAAGTCCATCAGTTCTCTTTATACTAAGATGGTGAAGGCAATCGCAAATTCAAAGGATTTTTCGGTTGGGATATCAGAGACGTAGAGCATGATAGCTGTCTTTGTTGAAGTATGTTTCTTCTTGAGACATTAAAACGTTCGATAGACATAGGGATTGTTAGGTGTATTGACGGTTTGACTGTCTGTGATGTCAAGTACAGGTAACTGTTGTTGCAAGAGCGGATTGTATTCCATAGCTAGTGTTCCTGTGACTTTTAGCCAAGTATTGTCGGGATAATCTGTCTTGTCTTGTCTGGTCAAGAGCCCGTAAACACCAGAGTCAGCAATACAGTGGATGACACCGAATCTAAAGAGGAATTGGTGATTATCAAGATTAGGGTCGTTGTAAACAAATCCTGTATAGGTGATTGTTTTACCGATAAATTCTTGAGGATAGAGGTAGATAATTTCCATGGCTTCCATGTAATTTTCTGGGGTAATGGTTAGCTTTTTTTGATGACGATAGTCATCAAGGGTTTTTGCCATTGTTTTTTGATAACTAGCTGACGTGAAATATAAACTAGTGTCAGGTTTCAGGTATTGAACACGAGTTCCGTCATCACTCTCTCCTGTTTGAGAAGAGCCTTCTGCCAGAGGGAAATGATAACCTTTAGCTGATACAGTGGTTGAGTCAAGACTAACCGTTGGTACCAGCCAACCGATAGCTAAAGGAAAAGCGAGAATCAACACACTAGCCAGTTTGGTAAATTTTGATTGGAAATGGGAGGAGACTTCTAGTTGTTTCATCCAAATAATGAGTTGGACAATCGCTAGAATAAAGGCTAGTATCATGGATAAATAAGTCAAGTAAATGTATTGGATGTTAATGTATTGGTTTAGTTTGCCACTCACTTGTAGGTACATTGATAGTTCTAAGTAGCCGACTAACACGAGAAATCGCATCATATCATTACCCCCAAACTGAGACAATAAAGAAAGATGACAAGAGTTACCACAAGGATAAATTGGACAATAAAACGTCCCTTGAAGAAATGTCTCATCATTAAGAGATTCTTAATATCAATCATTGGTCCAAAAAGGAGAAATGCCATGATAGGTGTTAAACCAAACGTTGATAAAAGAGAAGCGCCGATAAAGGCATCTGCTTCACTACAAAGAGATAGTAAAAAAGCTAAAAGCATCATAATAGCAATCGCCATGACAGGATTGTGCCCTATAGTGGTTAATAGTCTTGTCGGGACATAAATTTGCATACTAGCGGCAACTAGACTACCAAATATTAGATAACGCCCTGTATCAAAAAACTCATCAATGGCATGGGCCAAGGCAAAGAAGGTCTTGCGGGATGTTTTGAATTGACCATAGTCATGTGTATGCGTTGTTTTAGATCCTAGTTTCGTAATATTCTCATCCCAGACAAATCCGAGGAGAACGCCAAGTGTTATGGCAACTAAAGAGGCGCCTAAAAATCTCAGTAGGACAAACCGCCAAGAATTACCAAAGGCTGAAAACGTAGCGAACAAGACGATGGGATTGATAATAGGTGCTGTGACTAAAAAAGGTATTGCCGTATAGGACGGTACCTTTTTACTGATAAAACGGTTAACGATGGGTACAATGCCACATTCACAAGACGGAAAGACTGTGCCAACTAAGGTTCCAAAGATAATCCGTGACCATTTACCTTTAGGCAGGTAACGCCTGACCTTGTCAGGAGTGACGAAAACATCAATAAAGCCAGATAGAATAGCGCCTAGAAAGACAAAAGGTAAGGCCTCGATAATGATGGACATGAAAATAGCCAACATTTGTAAGAGGCTGTCAGGAAGCTGTGCTAGTCCTCTCATGCATCACGCTCATCAGAATCAGTATCTGTTTTTGATGTTTTTTCTTTTGGTAAAGTGGCAAATTGTTCTAGTAGTTTTTCCAATTGATCTTGTTTTTTGACGGTTAGAGCCATAGTGTTTACCTCATTTTTTCTATTTGTGATAGTTCTATTATACTATGAATGTGTAAAAATAAGAACTTGTGGATAGTCTTTTCACAATATAAAATCATATTACTTGATTTTGTCACTATGTAGTGATAAAATAAACCCATAAACATCTACTAAGGAGAAAAACATGAGAAAAATTGAATTAGGGATTTCAACATTTGGTGAAACAACTCCCCTTGAAAAAACAGGCAAACCAATTCCACACGACGAGCGTATTCGTAATATGATTGAAGAAGTTGAACTAGCTGATAAGGTTGGTTTGGACATCTATGCTGTTGGTGAACATCACCGTGAAGACTTTGCCGTGTCTGCTCCTGAAATTATCTTGGCAGCAGGTGCTGTGAATACTAAAAATATTCGCTTATCAAGTGCGGTAACAGTCTTGTCATCTATTGACCCTATCCGTGTTTACCAACAATATGCAACGATTGACGCTTTATCAAACGGTCGTGCTGAAATCATGGTTGGTCGTGGTTCATTCATCGAGTCATTCCCATTGTTTGGTTACAACTTGAGAGACTATGAGCAATTGTTCAATGAAAAAATGGATATGCTTTTAGCTATCAAAGATAATGTTAACTTGAACTGGAAAGGTGAATTAACACCAACTGTTGACAATCGTCCAGTTTACCCACGCGCCGTTCAAGAAGATTTCCCAATCACTGTTGCCACAGGTGGTAATGTAGATTCTACAATCCGTATTGCTGAACAAGGTTTGCCAATCGCTTATGCAACTATTGGTGGCAATCCAAAAGCCTTCCGTCAATTAGTGCGTATCTATAAAGAAATCGGACGTCGTAATGGTCATGATTTGTCTAAGATGACAGTGGCAGCTCACTCATGGGGTTGGTTGTCAGATGACAAGGAAAAAGCAGAAAAAGAATACTTCTACCCAACTAAGCAGTTGGTTGATAATATCAGTAAAGACCGCGCTCACTGGCATGAATTAACTTACGACGATTACCTACAATCAGTTGGTCCTGATGGTGCAATGTTTGTTGGTGACGCAGAGACAGTAGCTAATAAGCTCATTTCACTCATCGAAGAACTTGAATTGGGCCGCTTCATGCTTCACCTTCCAGTTGGTTCGATGCCACATGAAGATGTCTTGAAAGCTATCAAGATTTACGGTGAAGAAGTAGCACCACGTGTTAGAGCTTATTTTGAAAACAAATAATCGCCAATACTAAACGCTAAAACAGTGGACGATGCGATGTCTGTTAATCAGATATCTATCGTTCACTATTTTGTTATGGTGTCGTTTGGAGATAGTGAGTGATTTTACTTTCATTAGAATTGACTGAGGAGTTTGTTTATGACCATTGAACTGATTAGATTAAGTATCGCTGACGCTGAAACAGTCTGGCGGATGCAAAGAGAGGCTTTTCAGGATTTGTTGGCTAAATACCAAGATGTTACCACTAGCCCTGCTAATGAGAGTTTGGAAAACATACAACGAAAACTGAGAGCAAACGAGACCTATTTTTACGGGGTTTTTATAGAGGAAAGGATTGTAGGTGCTGTTCGAGTTGTTGACCGAAAAAATGGTAGTCGCAAACGCATTGCTCCCATTTTCATCTTGAGAGATTATCGTCGAAGAGGTATAGCTAAGCAAGTTTTTAAGATGATTGAGGATTTTCATGGCTCAAGCAACTGGGAATTGGATACCATTTTACAAGAGACATCAACCGTTTCTTTCTACGAAAGATTAGGTTATAAACCAACAGGCTTAGTACACGTTATCAATGATAATATGACAATTGCTTATTACCACAAGGACTAAGTTTTTCTGCCCTTGCTAAAAAATACGACGTCTTATTCACTCGACCCTTGAAAAAAAGGCCTGTTTTTGTTAAACTAGAGAGTAAGAAAATTTAAGGAGAGTGACATGTCTGAACGTGGACTTTTAATCGTCTTTTCTGGCCCTTCGGGTGTTGGTAAAGGAACGGTTAGACAAGAAATCTTTTCAACACCAGATCATCAATTTGAGTATTCGGTGTCAATGACGACGAGGCCACAGAGACCGGGTGAGGTAGAGGGTGTCGATTATTTTTTCCGCACACGTGAGGAGTTTGAATCGCTCATTAAGCAAGGGTTGATGTTAGAGTACGCTGAATATGTTGGCAATTACTATGGCACACCACTGACTTATGTTAATGAAACATTAGATAAAGGGATTGATGTTTTTCTAGAAATTGAGGTTCAAGGGGCTCTTCAAGTGAAGAAAAAAGTTCCAGATGGGGTCTTTATTTTCCTAACACCTCCTGATTTAGATGAGCTTAAAGAACGTTTAGTTGGCCGTGGCACAGATAGTGAAGAAGTGATTGCTAAGCGTATCGAGAAAGCTAAAGAAGAAATTGCCATGATGCGTGAGTATGACTATGCTGTTGTCAATGACGAAGTTCCTTTGGCAGCAGAGCGTGTAAAACGTATTATCGAAACCGAGCATTTCCGTGTTGACCGTGTCATCGGTCGCTACGATAAAATGATCAATGATAACTTTACCCAAAAATAATGAAATAGAAATGAGATAAGCCTTATGATGTTAAAGCCATCTATTGATACCTTATTGGACAAGGTGCCATCTAAGTATTCACTTTGTGTTTTGCAAGCAAAGCGTGCACACGAGTTGGAACTAGGAAGTCAACCAACACAGGAATTTAAATCTGTTAAGTCAACCCTACGCGCTTTAGAAGAAATTGAATCAGGTAATGTGACTATTCATCCTGATCCTGAAGCTAAACGTGCAGCAGTACGTGCTCGTATAGAAGCGGAGCGTCTGGCACGTGAAGAGGAAGAACGTAAGATTAAAGAGCAGATCGCAAAAGAAAAAGAAGAAGAAGGAGAAAAAATCTAAGGTTGTTTCCAATCTTAGATTTTTTAACATTGAGGTGACGTATGGCTAAATTGGCTTCGGTAATTGTAGATGTTCCCTTGATGCAGACAGATAAGCCTTTTACCTATTTGATTCCACAGGAACTTGAGGGTGATTTAACTATCGGTTCTAGAGTGCATGTGCCGTTTGGTCGCTCTAATCGTTTGGTCCAAGGTTTTGTTGTTGGACTAACTCAAGGTGAAGCAAAAGATTTGAAGAATGTCGTCAGTTTGTTAGACGCTGAACCTGTTTTAAATGCTGAGCAATTGTATCTAGCAGATGAAATGAGGCACATGGTTTTTTCCTTTAAGATTAGCTTATTGAAGTCTATGCTTCCGAGTTTGCTTAACTCAAGTTATGATAAGGAAGTATCACCAACAGATTTATTGTCGGATGAGGACAGGCAAAGTTTGTTTGCAGGTCAATCCTCTCTATTGTTATCTCGCCTCACCAATCAGGAACAAAATGAGATGATGCGTTTTGTCCGATCGGGTAAAGTAAGATTGACTTATTTGGCTAAGGACAAAAAACATCTCAAAACAGTCAAACAGTATCATGTTGATAGAGAGCGCTTATTAAATCTGGAGATTACATCAAGAGCAAAAAAGAAATTAGCGTTGAAAAACTATTTGTTAGAAAATAGTGGTTCAGCTCCCTTATCATCTCTATTTAGTCTATTTTCTAGGGAACAAGTCACTTATTTTATCGAACGAGGTGCTCTAATCATCGATGAGATAACAGTTAACCGTAGTGATACTTATTTTACTAATGTGCAACAGACAGATTTTTTAACCTTAAATGATGAACAACAGACAGTTGTTAATAGGGTCACAGCTCAAATTGGTCAAGCGACTATTCCTTTTTTATTACAGGGAGTTACAGGTTCTGGGAAAACAGAGGTCTATCTGCATATTATTGATGATGTTCTCAAAAAAGGCAAAACTGCTATTGTGTTGGTTCCTGAAATTGCTTTGACACCACAAATGACACACCGCTTTATTTCACGATTTGGTCATCAAGTAGCGATTATGCATTCAGGTCTTTCTGATGGTGAAAAATATGATGAATGGCGCAAAATCAAGTTAGGGCAAGCTAAGGTCGTGGTTGGAGCAAGATCGGCTATTTTTGCACCTTTAGATAATATTGGTGCTATCATTATTGATGAAGAGCATGAAGTAACTTATAAACAAGAATCAAATCCACGTTATCATGCCAGAGAAGTGGCATTACTGCGTGCCAACTATCACAAGGCAATTTTATTGTTAGGTTCTGCGACACCAAGTTTAGAAAGTCGAGCAAGAGCCTCAAAGGGTGTTTATCACTTTTTAGAGTTGACTAAGCGTGCTAATCCTAATGCTCGTCTACCACACATTGAGATTATTGATTTTAGGCAGTATTTAGGTAAGCAAGAAGTTAGCAATTTCACCCCTGTTTTATTAGATAAGATTGCAGAGCGTTTAAAACGTAGGGAGCAAATTGTTTTAATGTTGAACAAAAGAGGTTACTCTAGTTTTATCATGTGTCGTGAGTGTTCTTACGTTGACCGCTGTTCAAACTGTGATATCTCACTAACGTTACATATGGATACCAAAACGATGAATTGTCATTATTGCGGATTGGTAAAACCCATTCCTAGACAATGTCCTAATTGTCATAGTGATAGTATCCGTTATTACGGTACTGGGACACAAAAAGCATATGATGAGTTGATGTCTGTTTTTCCAGAAGCAAGGGTTTTGCGCATGGATGTTGATACAACCAAGCAAAAAGGTTCCCATGAGAGATTATTGGAGCAGTTTGGTCGTAAAGAAGCAGATATTTTACTGGGAACTCAAATGATAGCTAAAGGGTTGGATTTTCCTGATGTGACTTTAGTTGGAGTGCTTAATGCTGATACCTCAATACACTTACCTGACTTTAGAGCTTCAGAGAGGACATTTCAGCTCTTGATGCAGGTGGCAGGTCGTGCAGGTAGGGCTAACAAACCTGGTGAGGTGTTGATTCAGACCTACAATCCTAATCACTATGCAATCGCTTTGGCGAAAAAACAAGATTACAACGCTTTTTACAATTATGAAATGGGAATTCGAAAAATGATGGGATATCCTCCTTATTATTTTACTGTAGGATTGACTCTATCTCATCGGAATGAGGAAAAAGTGATTCAAATAGCCTATCAAGTTTTAAAAATGCTAAAGGAACACTTATCTGATAGTGCTCAGATTTTAGGGCCGACACCAAAACCTATTGCTAGAACACATAACTTATATCACTATCAGATATTAGTCAAATATCGTTTTGAAGACCAGTTAGAACCTGTATTGAACAGTATTTTAGAGATGACACAAAGTTCAGAGTATCGAGAGATACGTTTGAGTATTGATCATGAGCCACAGCAGATGATGTAGGTATTTAGAAAGGAAAGTATGATGACAAAGATTATTTTTATGGGGACGCCAGATTTTTCAGCGACAGTCTTAAAAGGGTTGATTGATAGTCAGGTTTACGATATTGTTGCTGTTGTGACCCAGCCAGATAGGGCAGTTGGTCGTAAGCGGGATATTAAAATGACACCAGTTAAAGAACTAGCTTTGGCGAATCATTTACCAGTTTATCAGCCTGAAAAATTATCAGGAAGTTCAGAGATGGCTGAATTGATGAATTTGAAAGCTGATGGTATTGTTACTGCGGCTTTTGGTCAGTTTTTGCCAGAAAGCTTGTTGAATGCCGTTGATTTTGCGGTCAATGTTCACGCGTCGCTTTTGCCGAAATACCGTGGAGGTGCACCAATTCATTATGCTTTAATCAATGGTGATAAGGAAACAGGTGTAACCATTATGGAGATGGTCAAACAAATGGATGCGGGTGATATGATTGCTGTTGAAAAACTCCCTATTCTTGAAACAGATAATGTTGCGACCCTTTTTGAAAAATTAGCTATTGTCGGACGTGACTTATTACTTGATTCACTTCCAAAATATTTATCAGGTGATCTAAAACCGATACCCCAAGATGAGTCACATGTGACCTATTCACCAAATATCAGTTCAGAACAAGAAATCTTAGATTGGGCTAAATCAGCTAAAGACCTATTCAATCACATCAGAGGGATGTACCCTTGGCCTGGAGCTTATACCTTTCTTAATGGGCAACGCTTTAAGATTTATGAAACGGAGTTAGCTGTAGGAGATGGTGCACCAGGACAGATTCTTGAAAAGACTAAAAAGACGCTTATCGTCGCAACAGGAGAAGGTGCCTTATCGCTAAAATTAGTTCAGCCAGCAGGAAAGCCTAAGATGACTGTTGTGGATTTTCTGAACGGCGTTGGGCGCGATTTAAAAGAGGGTGATTATTTTGGAGAGTAAGTGGAACAAGACAAGTCGTGGTTTAGCATTAGGTATCTTAGAAGAGATTTTCGACAAAGACGCCTATACCAACTTAGCTCTTAATCAGGGGTTATCTCACTGTTCTCTATCCGATAAAGATAAATCTCTAGTCACGGAGTTGGTCTACGGCACAGTTGCACGTAAGCTCACTTTAGAATGGTATTTATCCCACTTTATAGAAGACCGTGACAAAATTGAAAAGTGGGTATACTATCTATTGATGTTGAGTTTCTATCAGTTGCTCTATCTGGATAAGTTACCAGAACACGCTGTTGTTAATGAAGCTGTGAATGTAGCAAAATTCAGAGGACATTCTCAAGGTAGTGAGAAGTTGATTAATGCTGTTTTAAGGCGTCTCATTAGAGAAGGTGCACCTGATATTGAAACAATAAAGCGTGTCAATAAACGCTACTCGATTAAATATTCCTTGCCAGTTTGGTTAGTTGCAAAAGTCATCGAGCAATATGGAAATGAGCGTGCAGTTCGATTATTTGAGAGTTTATTTGACCGTAATAAGGCTAGTATTCGAGTGACAGATAAGGAACAGTTAGCTGTTATTGCTTCACAGATAGGGGCGGTACCATCAGAATTATCAGATGTCGGATTAGTCAAGCCCTCTGGTCATTTTGCGGCTAGTAATTTATTCCGAGAGGGTCATATTACTATCCAAGATGAATCAAGTCAATTGGTTGCTCCAACGCTTCAATTGGAAGGACACGAAAGGGTATTAGATGCCTGTGCGGCACCTGGTGGAAAAACAACACATATCGCTTCTTATCTAAGTACAGGTCGAGTGACAGCACTTGATTTGCATGACCATAAGCTAAAACTTATTGAAGATAATGCGAAACGCTTGGGTGTTGCTGAACACATTGTCACCAAACAATTAGATGCTACTAGAGTGCATGAGGTTTTTGATAAAGATTCTTTTGATAAAATACTGGTAGATGCACCATGTTCTGGAATTGGTTTGATTAGGCGTAAACCAGATATTAAATACCAAAAAAATGCTCAAGATTTCATAGCTTTACAAGCTATCCAACTTCAAATCCTATCAAGTGTTTGTCAAACCCTGTCTAAAGGTGGTATAATAACTTATAGTACGTGTACAATATTCAGGGAAGAAAACCAAGAAGTTGTGCGTCAATTCTTGGAGACACATCCTGAATTTGAACAGGTTAAGTTAGAACATTCTAAAAGAGATATCATGGTAGATGGTTGTTTGCTCATCACCCCAGAGCTCTATCAAACGGATGGTTTCTTTATTAGCCAGTTTAGAAAAATCAAATAGTGACAATAATTATCAACAGCTAAATGTAAAGGTATTTGGCTGAAAGAATGGTAAAGGAGTTCTGACACGTTCAGAGAAAAAACTATGAAAATTTCATTGCTAACAGATATTGGACAGAAACGTTCAAATAATCAAGATTACGTCAATAAGTTTGACAACAAGGCTGGCATCACGTTGATTATGCTGGCGGATGGTATGGGCGGTCATCGTGCAGGCAATATTGCTAGCGAGATGACGGTAACTGATTTAGGTCGTTCATGGGTGCAGACTGATTTTGCGGATTTGGCCCAAATCAGAGATTGGATGATGGCAAATATTGAGAGCCAGAACCAAAAAATTTATGAGCTCGGACAAACGGAAGATTATAAAGGGATGGGGACCACTATTGAGGCGGTTGCTCTTGTCGGTAAAAATGCCATTTTTGCCCACATTGGAGATTCAAGAATTGGGCTAGTTCGTCAGGGTGTTTATACTCAGTTAACGAGTGATCACTCCTTAGTTAATGCGTTAGTTAAAGCAGGTCAGCTAACTTTAGAAGAAGCAGCTAACCATCCTCAAAAAAATGTCATTACTCAATCTATTGGTCAATCAACGCCTCTTGATTTGGATTTAGGTGTTCAGATTTTAGAAGAGGGTGATTATTTGGTTATCAACAGTGATGGCTTAACAAATATGGTTTCGGATATCTCAATTGCATCTGCGATGACTGAGACCTTAACCCTAGATGAAAAAGCTCAAAGATTAATTGATTTAGCTAATTCAGCAGGTGGTCTTGATAATATTACTGTTGCTCTTGTTTCTGCGAATAGTGAGGAAAGATAATGATCCAAATAGGCAAATTATTTGCTGGACGTTATCGAATTCTGAAGTCTATCGGTAGAGGCGGTATGGCTGATGTTTACTTAGCAAACGATTTGATTCTTGATAATGAGGAAGTCGCTATAAAAGTACTTCGGACTAACTATCAGACGGATCAAGTTGCCGTTGCACGTTTCCAACGAGAAGCGAGGGCTATGGCTGAGTTGAACCATCCGAATATCGTTTCTATTAGAGATATCGGAGAAGAAGACGGTCAGCAGTTCTTGGTAATGGAATATGTTGACGGTGCCGACTTGAAAAAATATATTCAAGATCATGCACCTTTGTCTAATAAAGAAGTGACTCGTATCATGGGGGAAATTTTATCTGCCATGACATTGGCTCATCAAAAGGGAATTGTTCACCGAGATTTAAAACCTCAGAATGTTCTCTTAACAAAATCAGGTCAAGCTAAGGTGACAGATTTTGGTATTGCTGTTGCGTTTGCGGAAACCAGTTTGACACAGACTAATTCAATGTTAGGTAGTGTTCATTATTTATCACCAGAACAGGCGCGTGGGTCAAAGGCAACTGTTCAGAGTGATATTTATGCTATGGGGATTATGCTGTTTGAAATGTTGACTGGTCACATTCCTTACGATGGTGATAGCGCAGTTACAATTGCTCTTCAGCATTTTCAGAAGCCCTTACCTAGCATAAGAGCTGAGAATTTAAATGTCCCTCAATCTTTAGAAAATATTGTCATAAGAGCGACAGCTAAAAAATTAACAGACCGTTATATTTCAACTTTTCAGATGAGTCGTGATTTAGGAACGGCATTACTACCAAGCCGAGCTAATGAACGTAAACTTCTTTTTGATGATGGAGCAGATACAAAAACTCTACCAAGAGTTGAGACCCAAAAAGATAATGCTACAAATACATTAAAGCAAATTCCGCCAATAAAACCTAACGTTTCGGAAGCAAGGTCTGAAGATATCTTTGAGACCTTATCACAAGCTAAGCCAAAGAAAAAGTTTCGTTTTTTCTACACTTTCTTGAAATTAGTAATTGCTTTTTCACTATTAAGTTTAGTTGCTTTATCGTACTTGTTATTGACTAGACCAACTAATGTAATTGTTCCAGATGTTGTAGGTCAGAAGCAAGAAGGTGCTATTCGTCAACTAGAATCAGAAGGGTTGATCGTTGGTACTATTACTGAAATCGAAGATAATGATGTTGATGTGGGGCATGTTATTAGAACAGATCCTAAAGCAGGAACAACTAGGCGTAAAGACTCTAAGGTGAACATTTTTGTTTCGCTAGGAGGCCGACATTTTATAGTGGAGAACTATATCGGTTTACCTTATGCTACGGCTGAAGAAAGTTTGATGTCAACCTATGGCGTTTCAAAGGCCAATATCAAAATCAAAGAAGTTAAAAACTCAGGGTACCCTGATGGTACAATTATTAGTCAAACGCCTCAAGCAGGCTCTACTTTTAGACCATCTAAATCAAATGACATCATATTTGAAGTAGCTGTCAGCTCGTCTGTTACTATGCCCGATTTAACAAATATGACCTATGGTGATGCTATTAGTAATTTGACTAATCTGGGTATTTCTCCTTCTCGTATCAAAGCCTATGTGCCTAATCATAATTCGATTAGTGGTGGCTACATTCAGGTTAACTTCCCCTCTAAGACATCTCAAATATCAGGTTTTACCCCTTATTATGGTGAGTACATAGGTTTAGATGATTCGACAGAAATTAGCTTATATTTGTATGATGAACCAACATCCGATAAAGAAGAAAAGGATAAAGAAGAAAAGACAGAAGCTTCAGTAGAGAACGGTACAGATAAGCCAGATAAAACGGATAAAACGGATAAAACGGATAAGCCAGATGTAGAGGCTGAAACAGGAGACACTACAGAAAAAGCGGACAGTCCTTCGCATGCGTCTTCCTAGTTATGATAATTAAGAGATAAAACCATACTAATTTTATTCGGTATGGTTTTTTCGCTATCAGCCTTGAGACTGAAATCATAAAAAAATGGCTTTTCTTGGTGAAAAACGGTTCAAAATTTGATAAAATGGCTTTGAATAGAATGGGAGGGTCATGTGAAAAAATTTCAGCTTTTTCTCATTATTGAAGCAATTTTATTAACAATGGCTTTAATTACGGTACTATCAGATGATATTTTTAGTTTTCTGTTGTTGCTTGTCATGGTATTATTAGCTTTTCGTTTTCAAAAAATAGGTAGCCAAACGAATTTCTTTTTAACAACGGGATTACTAGTCTTATTTTTGATTTTTATGTTGAATCCATATGTGATTTTAGCCATTATTTTTGGCATAGCCTATGTCATGATTAATCATTTCTCGCAGGTTAAAAAGAAAAATCGCTATGCCCTCATTCAATTAAAGGAAGAAGGGTTACAAGCTACTCCGACAGCTAATCAGTGGATAGGTAGTAGTGATCATCAGCTTCTTGATCATTATACGTTTGATGATATTAATATTATTCGCATGACAGGTACTGACATCATTGATTTGACACAAGTCATTTTGTCAGGACATGATAACCTTGTGCTAATTCGTAAAATTTATGGTCCAACTCGTATTATTGTACCGGTAGATGTTGCGGTGAAGTTAGATGTTAATAGCATCTACGGTAGTATTAAGTTTTTTGATTTTCCAGAATACGATTTGAGGAATGAATCTATCAAATTAGCTGGAGAAGATAATATTTTAGCAGTTAAATCTGTAAAACTTATTGTCAGCGTTCTAGCAGGAAGTGTTGAGGTGGTTAGGGGATGAAAAAATCAACAATTTTGGTCTTTTTTTCATATGCTTTGACAACAATCCTTTTTATCACATTTGTTATTTTAAGAACATTGGATTTGGATATAATAGCACTCAGTAAGGATTTATTTTTATTACGACGCTTATTGTTTTCGGTTTTATCAGTAACTTTTTCCATGACGATTCTGTTACTTGTTTTGTGGGCATTTTTGGACGAAATTAGTAAGCGTCATTTAAATTATAATTTGAGACGAATTTTAGATGATAAACCTGTAAGGCATTTGGGAGAGTCAGATATAGGACAGAATCTTGTTCGCTTGTCCAATAAAATGCAGCATTTAACCTCAAATTTACAAAACACAGAGAATGCTTATATTCAGAATACAGAGGACATTGTTAAACAAGAGCGCCGTCGGATTGCTAGAGACTTACATGACACGGTCAGTCAAGAATTATTCGCGTCAAGCATGATGGTTTCTGGTTTGTCTCAAAGTCTGGAATTTATCGAACCAAGTCAATTAAAAGATCAACTTGAAACGGTGGAAGGCATGTTAAACAGTGCTCAGAATGATTTACGTGTGATGTTGTTGCATTTGAGACCGATTGAACTACAAGATAGAACGTTAAAGGAAGGATTGAAGATGATTCTTCAAGAGTTGATGGATAAAACGACGATTGAAGTTATTTTTAGAGACAGTAGCTGTCAGTTACCCAAACTGATTGAAGATAACTTATTTAGGGTAGCCCAAGAATTTATCAGTAACACCTTGAAACATGCCAATGCCAGTCGTTTGGAAGTTTATTTGACTCAGAGTGATTCACAGATTCAATTGAAAATGGTTGATGATGGCCAAGGATTTGATGTTGATACAGTGAGAAGTTTGAGCTATGGCTTGAAAAATATAGAAGATAGGGTGGAAGATATGGCTGGCAAGGTTCAAATCCTAAGCGCTAAGGGTGCAGGGGTGACCATGACTGTGAGCTTACCCTTAACATATGTGGAGGACGATAGTGACAATGACAACAATTAAGATTATTTTGATTGACGATCACGAAATGGTACGTTTGGGTTTGAAGAGTTTTTTAAATTTACAGCCCGATATAGAGGTCATAGGGGAAGCAAGTAATGGCCGTGATGGTGTTGAGTTAGCACTAAAGTTGAAACCAGATGTGGTTGTTATGGATTTAGTCATGCCAGAGATGGATGGTGTTGAGGCAACACTGACCTTATTGAAAAATTGGAAAGATGTTAAAATTTTAGTATTGACCTCTTATCTTGATAATGAAAAAATCTATCCTGTCATTGAAGCTGGGGCTAAAGGCTATATGCTGAAGACATCTAGTGCCCCGGAGATTTTGAATGCGATACGTAAGGTCAATCAGAATGAAACTGCTATTGAAACTGAGGTTGATAACAAGATCAAGTATCATAATGCTCATCCGGATTTACATGATGATTTAACGGCGCGTGAGCGGGATATTTTAAATTTATTGGCTAAAGGCTATGACAACCAGACCATAGCTAATGAACTTTTTATCTCATTGAAAACAGTTAAGACACATGTTTCCAATATCTTATCTAAATTACAAGTTGATGATCGAACCCAAGCTGTCGTTTACGCCTTTCAACACCGTCTGGTCCCACAAAACGAACAATAAATGGTATAATGGAAAAGTTATCTTTTGTTGGAGGGAAAAATGGACGCTAAGACAAAATACAAGGCTAAAAAAATAAAAGCTGTCTTTTTTGATATTGACGATACCTTACGCATTAAGGACACAGGCTTCATGCCAGAAAGTGTTACCAAGGTATTTGCGGATTTGAAAAAGAAAGGTATTGTGACAGGAATTGCTTCAGGTCGCGCACTCTATGGTGTTGTACCAGAGATTCGTGATCTGAAACCGGATTATTTTGTTACTGTTAATGGTGCCTATGCTAGTGATAAAAATGGCAAAATGATTTTTGAAGATCCTATTCCATATGAGTGGGTGGAACAATACGTTGCTTGGTGCCATTCTGTTGGGATTGAGTATGGTTTTGTAGGTAGAGATAAGGCAGTATTGTCAGCTCGTAAGAAGTGGATTGATGCAGCGATGATTCCAGTTTATGGGGAATTGTCTGTTGAACCAGAATTTTATAAAGAGAATGCCGTTTATCAAATGTGGACTTTTGAACAAGAGGGAGATGGTTTAACCTTACCAGATGATTTAGCCGATGATATGAGATTGGTACGTTGGCATCAGAACTCTAGTGATGTTGTTAAGAATGGTGTGTCTAAAGCTAGCGGTGTTGCTAAAATACTAGATAGACTTAAATTAAAACCTGAAAATCTTCTTGTTTTTGGTGATGAAAAAAATGATTTAGAAATTTTTGATTTTGCAGGCTTGGCGATTGCCATGGGTGGTGCTATAGATGAAATCAAGGCAAAATCAGATTATGTAACAGATAGAGTAGAGGAGGAGGGCATTTTTAATGCCTTGGAGAAATTAGGTATGGTTGAAAAAGAATTACGTTTTCCACAGTTGGAATTAGAACAAATAGAAGGCCCAGTAGCAACAATTAAAACTAATCACGGAGACTTAGTTTTAAAATTGTTCCCAGAACATGCTCCTCAAACAGTTGCAAATTTTATTGCTTTAGCGAAAGATGGTTACTATGATGGTGTGATTTTCCACAGAATCATTAACGAGTTTATGATTCAGGGAGGAGATCCAACTGGTACTGGAATGGGTGGCGAGTCAATCTATGGTGACAGTTTTGAAGATGAGTTTTCTGATGAATTATACAACCTACGTGGTGCTCTTTCAATGGCTAATGCTGGTCCTAATACCAATGGTAGTCAGTTTTTCATCGTTCAAAACAAAAAATTCCCTTACACTGCTAAAGAATTAAAACGTGGTGGTTGGCCAGAGCCTATTGTTGAAAAATATCTTGACGGTGGTACACCGCATTTGGATAGAAGGCATACGGTTTTTGGGCATTTAATGACTCCAGAGTCTTTTGACGTGTTGGATGCTATTGCTGGTGTTGAGACAGGTATGGCTGATAAGCCTGTGGAAGATGTCATTATTGACTCTATTGAGGTTGTTGACTGATGAAAATTGGAGACAAGCTAGTTGGTACCATCATGGGGATTAAGCCTTACGGTGCCTTTGTCCAACTGGAAGATGATTCTGTTGGTTTGGTACATATTTCAGAAATTAAAACAGGCTATATTGATAATATTTTTAATGAGTTATCTGTAGGAGACAGGGTCAAGGTACAAGTGGTTGATTTAGATGAATATTCTCAAAAAGTCAGTCTCTCAATGAGAACACTTGAAGAAGAAAAACATCGCTATCCTCATCGCCATCGTTTTTCTAATAGTCGCCTTAAAATTGGCTTTGCTCCTTTGGCAAAGCAAATTCCCAATTGGATTAAAGAGAGTAAAGCCTATTTGCAAAGTCAATCATAGGAGTTCAAAAAACTGAACCTGGTTGTTTCCAGCTTCAGTTTTTTGTTTTGCAATTTTTATAAAAGGTGTCTAATTGACTTAGATGTCTTCAAACAGTGATGTAGAGAGGTAACGTTCTCCGTTATCGGCTAAAATGGTCAGGACTTTTTTTCCTTTGCCTAGTTTTTTAGCGACTTCAATGGCTGCCCAGATAGCAGCGCCTGAAGATATGCCAACTAGAAAACCTTCTGTTTTTCCAGTTTCTCCGAAATCAGCTAGAATTTCCAAACCTGTTGAATGCATATGGGCTTGAGGATTAGCAAGGTTGTTGAATTGCTGTGGCATGAAAGCGTTGGTCTGAAAGGCTATTTCTTCAGCTTTTTGAATAGCTCCCTTCATACCCTCTGATGCGGGAGTAAGGACTAAGTTTGCCCCAAAGGCCTTGATGAGTTGACGACGCTCCAGACTCATACTCTCTGGCATAACGATTGTGACAGGGTATCCTTTAACACTTCCAACCCAAGCCAGTCCTATTCCTGTATTACCACTTGTGGGCTCAACGATAGTTTGTCCTGGTTTTAGGTCTCCATTTTTTTCAGCAACTTCAACCATGTTTAAGGCTGCTCTATCTTTAACAGAGGAGCCAGGGTTAAAGTACTCTAATTTAACATAAACATCAGCAGCACCTTCTGGAACCATGCGGTTAAGTTTGACAACTGGAGTATTCCCGACTAATTCAGTGATATGATTAACAATAGCCATTTTTTCATTCCTCTTTCGTCTTTGTAGATTGAGTATAAAAGGAATGGTTATATTTGTAAAATACAAAAACCTTATCGTTTTGATAGATAGTCTTTATCAATCAGAACCGATAGTGGTATCAATTGGTACTTCGATAATTTTTTGTCCTACAGACATAGTCTCAATCTTACCATTATAAAATTCGGTTAAATGCTCTAATAACTCAGGAACTTTGTCTTTATCAAGGTAAACAGCTGTGGTCACGTTGACTGAAAAATCTGTATCTGTTTCTTGGAGATTTTCTTGTTTTAAAAAGTTAGCAAAAGTTTGATATTGTGGATAACTTAATTCAATTAGAATGCCCTCTTGACTTTTGACTTCTACAACACCCAACTCTTTGATAGCATTAGCAACAGAACCAGCATAAGCGCGTATGAGTCCCCCTGCTCCTAATTTAATACCACCAAAATAACGTGTGACAACCACCACAATATTGGTTAGAGCGTTTTTCTCTAGGACTGTTAACATAGGAACACCTGCTGTTCCGCTAGGCTCTCCATCATCACTGGAACGTTTAATAGCACTATCTTCTCCGATAATCATAGCGGAGCAAGAATGTGTTGCCTTGTAGTGTTCTTTTTTGACTTGAGCAATGAACTCACGCCCTTTTTCTTCAGATGAAATACGCTTAATCTGACAGATAAAGCGAGATTTTTTAATTATTTCTTCACAAATGCCGTTTTGACGAATCGTTCTATAGTTTTTCATACCCACATTTTAACTAAAAACACTAAAAAAGGCAATATCTCACGAATAACTAAGTGAGAGGTAGAATTATGATTAAGGAAGATTACTATGGACGTTTGTTCACACAGCAGACACTACCAGAGTGTATCAAAAATGAGGCACTTAGTTTAGATAGTTTTACTAAAAAAAGCGGTCAGCTTGTTTGTCAACGTTGTGCGACAAATTTAGATCACGATGCACAGTTACCTAATGGTGACTATTATTGTCGCTCGTGTATTGTGTTTGGCCGAAATACAACAGGACAGGATTTATATTATGTACCACAACGATCATTTCCTAAGCTTAGCCCACTTAATTGGTCTGGAGAATTGACGCCTTATCAAAAAGAGGTTTCAGATACATTGTTGTCAGCACTGTCTCAAAAGAAGAGTATGCTAGTTCATGCTGTAACAGGGGCAGGAAAGACGGAGATGATTTATCAAACAGTAGCAAATGTTATTGCTCAAGGCGGTGCAGTTGCTTTAGTAAGTCCAAGGATAGATGTATGTAATGAGCTTTATGCACGTTTTTGTCGTGATTTTACCTGTCAGATTGCGTTGCTTCACGGTGGTACAGAAGCTTATCAAAGATCACCGCTTGTTATCTCTACTGTACATCAGCTTTACTATTTTTATCAGGCTTTTGATTTGATTATTGTTGATGAAGTTGATGCATTTCCCTACGTTGATAATCTCCAACTTTATCAAGCGGTTAAAAATGCCTTGAAACCGTCTGGGTTGAATGTTTATCTGACAGCCACTTCGACAGATTATCTTGAACGTGAAGTTAGATCAAAACGATTAGAGGTAGCTCATTTATCACGGCGTTTTCATGGCAATCCTTTAGTTGTTCCGAAAACCAGATGGTTAAGTGGTTTTCTAAAGTATTTAGAGAGAGGAAAGTTACCTCATCGTCTTTTATCTGATATCGTAAATCAACGACAGACTGGTTATCCATTATTGCTATTTTTTCCTCATATTGAACTCGGTCAACAGTTTGTTGCTGTTTTGAAAAACTATTTCCCGGATGACAGTATCGATTTTGTATCCAGTGAGACTGAAAATCGACTAGAAATTGTTACTTCTTTTAGAGAGAAAAGGCTAGATATCCTTGTTTCGACAACCATTTTGGAAAGAGGAGTGACATTTCCTTGTGTCGATGTATATGTATTATGGTCCAATCATAAATTATTTAATCGCTCGAGTTTAGTTCAAATTGCTGGTCGTGTTGGACGTAGTCCGAAGAGACCTACAGGTCAACTTATCTTTTACCACGATGGAATGACAAGAGCAATAAAAAAAGCTATTTCGGAAATTAAACTGATGAATCAAAAAGGAGGATTTAATGAATTGCCTGTTGTGTCAAAATAAAATTGAGTCACCATTTCGTTTTACTCCTTTTTTTCTTTTTCAAAAAGATGATGAAGTGATTTGTCAACTATGTCGATACGCATTTGAAAGAATAGCTGGTGTAAGATGTCATCGATGCCGTAAACAATCAGAGGAGACAGTTTGTCAAGATTGTAGAGATTGGGAAAAGAAAGGTGTTATTGTTAATCATACCAGTTTTTATTCCTATAATGAGGCGATGAAACATTTTTTTAATAAATATAAGTTTCAAGGGGATTATTTATTGCGGAAGGTTTTTTCCAGTGATTTTAAAGCGATTGCAAATACGTTTAAATCCTATACGATTGTACCTGTCCCTGTGAGCAAGGAAACCTTTGAACAAAGGGGTTTTAATCAAGTAGAAGGATTTTTAACGGAAGAAAACATTTCATATCAAACTTTGTTGATAAAAACGGAGAGTATAAAACAATCGCAACTGAATAAACAAGAGAGACTAAAAATGAAGAACCATTATGAACTTAAATCGGGCTTGTCGCTTCCTGATAAGGTTCTATTGGTTGATGATATATACACCACAGGTGCGACGATACTAAGCATTCAACAACTATTGTATGAAAAAGGAGTGAAAGAAGTGAAAACATTTTCTCTGGCAAGATAGAAAAACGTTTACATTTTTTTAAAATATGATATAATAGAAATGTAAATAAAGCACGAAGCTTAGAAAGAGGTATATCCTATGATTAAATTTAGTATCCGTGGTGAGAACATTGAAGTGACAGAAGCTATTCGTGATTATGTTGAAGCGAAAGTTGCTAAAATTGAAAAATATTTCCATGAAGATCAAGAACTGACAGCTCGTGTCAATCTTAAAGTTTACCGTGAAAAAACATCCAAAGTAGAGGTTACTATTCCCTTGGGATCAGTGACTTTACGTGCAGAAGATGTTTCTCAGGATATGTATGGCTCTATTGACCTTGTAGTTGATAAGATTGAACGTCAAATCCGTAAAAACAAGACAAAAATCGCTAAAAAACATCGTGAAAAAGTAACGGCTTCTCAGGTATTTAATAGTGAATTTGAGGCAGAAGTTGCAGAAGAGTTACCAACAGTTAGTGTTGTTCGTACTAAAAATGTTGATTTGAAACCTATGGATCTAGAAGAGGCATTACTCCAAATGGAGCTTCTCGGTCACGATTTCTTTATCTATACCGATGCTGAGGATGGAGCAACTAATGTGCTTTATCGTCGTGAAGATGGTGAGCTAGGTTTAATTGAAGCTAAATAATAAATATGGTGATAAATCAGTATAGCATATATTAGAATTAGTACTTATAAGATTTAAGGTAAACACATAGACATATTGTGTTTGCCTTTTTTGATGATATTTTTGGTTGATAAGAGCAATTGAGGAAAATCATTAACACCGAATTATTTCTGAAGTTTATATTTTTCACAAAATATTAGTTTACAACTCAACTACAAGTCACCCAATGAAGTCCTAAAAGATGGCTAACTTGAACTTGAAATTTAGCCTTGAAATTTAGCTAGTTTTATTTTTCAAATTTAGTCCAAAAAAGTATGAAAAAGTACTTGTCAAGGAGATAAAGTTCTGCTATACTATAAAAGTTGTCTCGTGAGACACAGTCACATCAAAAACTGTCAAAAAAACTTTCAAAAAGTTATTGACAAGTTAAAAAATGACTGGTATAATATAAAAGTTGTCTCGCAAGAGGCATAAGACCCTTGAAAACTGAACAAGACGAAGCAAAGTGCGGGTTATGTTTAA
>NZ_JBRUGW010000034.1:0-19587 GCF_053206505.1 Streptococcus fryi
TCATTGGTTCACGCTCTTTTGTCCCATATTCAATACGGCGAGTACGAGCTGGGAGACTAATTTCAGCTGGCAATTCTTCCTCACTAACGACGTTACCTGAAACTAGAATTTGACGGGTTATAATAACGCGCTCTCCTGCCGCTCCCTCTTCTAAGACAACTGGTGCTTCATCAACATAACGATTAGCATTGGGGACACGTTCCTCGTCAAATGGAATCGGCTCTACGCGACGAAGCTCTTTTATCTCGGCTTCAGGCTGGGGCGTTGAGGTTGGGTAAGTGAGAGGAACACTTGTCATTGGTTCACGCTCTTTTGTCCCATACTCAATACGGCGAGTAACAGCTGGGAGACTAATTTCAGCTGGCAATTCTTCCTCACTAACGACGTTACCTGAAACTAGAATTTGACGGGTTATAATAACGCGCTCTCCTGCCGCTCCCTCTTCTAAGACAACTGGTGCTTCATCAACATAACGATTAGCATTGGGGACACGTTCCTCGTCAAATGGAATCGGCTCTACGCGACGAAGCTCTTTTATCTCGGCTTCAGGCTGGGGCGTTGAGGTTGGGTAAGTGAGAGGAACACTTGTCATTGGTTCACGCTCTTTTGTCCCATACTCAATACGGCGAGTAACAGCTGGGAGACTAATTTCAGCTGGCAACTCTTCCTCACTAACGACGTTACCTGAAACTAGAATTTGACGGGTTATAATAACGCGCTCTCCTGCCGATCCCTCTTCTAAGACAACTGGTGCTTCATCAACATAACGATTAGCATTGGGGACACGTTCTTCGTCAAATGGAATCGGCTCTACGCGACGAAGCTCTTTTATCTCGGCTTCAGGTTGGGGCACTGATGTTGGAGAATAAGAAGGGGAAACAGCTTGATTATCTTGAGTAGCTTGATTATCTTGAGTAGATAGTTGACCGATGTCTACTAATAAATCAGATTTTTCCTCAGTAGGACGATGCAGTTCAGATGGCTGAATCATTTGAGAATTGTTCAACAATTGCTTATCTTCTTGTTTTAGTAATGACTGTAGAACACTATCTATCGGCAAATCTTCAGCCCTCAAATAGCCCACATAATCATAACCAGCTACAGACAAGTCTTCTAAGGATTGCCCCTCGATATAGGTCTGCGACTTCTCTGCTAGCACCTGCAACAATTGCGTTGCTTGCACGTCATAAAGTCCCGTACCCGCCATTGTTCCAACGATTACAAAACCAAGTAGTTGTTGCTTCCCTTTTTTTAACCCATAAATTGCTAGTACCAAACCACCTGCTAAAATAAAAGGCAACAAACTGTCACTCGTATTTGTCTTAGGAAGTGTTTGAGATTTGACTTGCTCCTTAGGACGATAAACCAAGATATATGTATCTGACTGAATAGCTACCTCCTCAGAAATAGGAGCCTTAATCACCAAGTCTTGCTCAAGTGCCGATAAATCCTTCTCATCAACAGCAAAATACGAAACCGTGACCGATGACTGTTTGTGAACATGGTCCTTAGGCGATGCCACATCATCTGCTGAAACTGGCAATTGCAAAAAACTAGCCCCTATTAGGACAGAAGCAATCCCAACAGATAATTTTCGAATAGAAAAAATACTTTTTTTAGTTAAAAACACATTTTTACTCCTGACTAAAACATGCCACAACAATCCTCACCCATCAAAAAAACTAAATCTTAACAGTCATAGACACATGACATTTCTAAGATTTAGTTCTATTTAACATAGGATCACTAATAGTTTTCACAGAGCCCTTAAAAACCTTCAAGAAATAAGAATTTCCAATAACTTAGCTTGTATCATCCAAAAAGCCAATTGATACCAAGTATCTGACCATTACTGGAACAGGGCTCCATCAGATGAGTCACAGAACTATTGATATGCTAAATATACTTTCTCAGACATTATATCATAATCATAAAACGGAAGCCAATCAAATGGGAAAACACGATGGCTAACCTTTTTGTCAGTTCCCATTAGTTTAATGGTTCATAGTGCTCATCTAATAAGCTCAATAAACGTTGTTTTTGTTCGTCACTAGTAAAACTTGCTCTTAAAGCATTCTGATTAAAACGATAAAAATCTTGAACTGTCGTTCCATAGTGCTGATGATATAAGCTATATTCTTTGGTTAACGTGGTTTCTGAAACAGTTCTATTATCTGTGTTGATGGTGATATTGGCACCTGCACGGTATAGTTGTGGATAGGGAAAATCTGCTAAGGTTGGTGCTGCTTTGGTTTGAAGATTGCTAGTCAAACACATTTCAATCGTTGCATCTGCTGCTACAAACTGTTCTATCGCTTGAGTTTGATTGACCAAGGCAGTCGCATGACCAATACGAGATACCCCTAAACTAATGGCATCGACAACATTTTTGACACAGTGACACTCACCTGCATGAAAAGTCATCGGCAAGCCTAAACTTTGGACCTCTTTAATAAGAGAAGATAATTCTTCAGTTGGGTAATCTGCTTCATTGCCTGCAAAATCAAATCCTGCCAAACCTCGACCGGCTAGTTCTACTAACTGAGGAAAAATACTTTTAGCTACCGATGGATCACTTTGTTTCAAACCACAGACCAGAGCCTTAGCCTCAATGCCAAACTCTTGATGGGCACGTTCCAATCCTTCCAAAACCGCCTCTAGCGTCTCTAGCGCTGTTAAACCCTTATCCATAGATAATTCAGGAGCGTAGCGTAATTCTAAATAAATGACATTTTCTAGTGCCGCTTGTTTGGCAACATCATAGGCAGCCAAGCGTAAGGCTTCTTTCGTTTGAAGAATTGGACGAATCACATCGAAGGTCTTTAAATAATCCAGTAATGATTCTGTATCTACCGGAACAGTCACCATAGCCTTTAAAGCCTCGTCGTCAGTCGGATAAGAGAGCCCTGCCATTTCAGCCAATACTTTAATCGTTTCGAGCGATAACGAACCATCTAAATGGCAATGCAACTCCACCTTAGCTAATTCTTGAAAAGGAATTTGTAACATGATAACTACCTCGTCTATAATATCTTGTTTTATATCTTATCATAAGTTTTAGCGTTTGCAAACAAAAGATAAGAACTTATCACATGATATTTACAACTGTTCCAATCAGGAGGTATAGCCTCAACAGCAATATCAAGAAATACTGAAAAATAGCTAAGCATATCATAACCCAACAAGTAAATTAAGCAGTCAATCCACTATCCCTATTTTAAACCACAATAAAGGAGCTAAGTAAAATTCAGCTCCTTTATTCGTTTTAAGACGAAACCAGCACTAGACTTTTTCTGACTTAACACTCTTCACTGATTTCTTATCGTTTATAGATAGAGTCTTTTTCTATCTCCTTTAAGTTTAATCAGAGCACACCTCTCACTACCACAAATAAGAGACTATCAGCCAATAAAAAAGCCACGACAAAACCCTCACAGATAGCGAGGGCTTTAGACTCTTGATTGATAACTGAGTGCTATCACCTTCAATCCGCTTGGTAAACTTTTTCACCATCTATGAAGGTCGCTTCTAAACTAAGATCTGGACGCAAGACAATAAAATCTGCGTCATAACCTTTTTTAATCTGACCACACTTATCATCAATATGACATGAGATAGCAGGAATAAGACTAGCCATTCTCACAGCTTCTACACGATTAGCCAATCCCCAATCGGAAACATTCTTTAATCCTTGATAGAGTTTTAAGATAGAGCCAGCTAAGCTACCATTGTCTTTCAGACGAGCTGTTCCATTTGCTACAACAACTGGAAATTCTCCTAGTACATAGTCACCTTCTGGCATACCACCTGCACGCATACAGTCCGTAATAAGCGCCACATGGTCATGACCTTTTTGTTTTAACAAAATATCACATGCCTTTGGCGTCACATGATGACCATCACAAATGAGCTCAGCATAAGTATGCGGCAAATCATAAACAGCCCCTACCATACCAGGTTCTCTGTGATTAAGACCACGCATGCCATTATAAGCATGCACCCACACTGAAGCCCCTGCTTGAACAGCTTGACGTGCTTGATTATATGTTGCATTAGAATGCCCTAAAGCAACAACAACACCTTGCTCTGTCACATACCGAACAAACTCCTCAACACCATCTCGTTCTGGAGCAAGTGCTATTTTATTAATTAAACCTTCTGCACTTTCCTGCCAAGTGTTAAATTCTTCAATACTTGGGTCTGCCATATAAATCGGATTTTGAGCCCCTTTAAATTCTTCGGTAAAATAAGGGCCCTCAAAATAAAGTCCTTGAATTTTAGCACCAGGAGCTTTTTTAGCTTGAGCAACCTTCTGACAAACTTGATTCAAAATATCAAAAGACGACGTTAATGTCGTTGGTAAGTAGCTCGTAACACCTGTTGAAGGTAAACCTTTACTAATTATTTCGATGCTCTCTACACTATTATCCATAACATCTGCTCCACCAAATCCATGAATATGCGTATCAACCAATCCAGGTGCTATACTATATCCTGTATAATCAAGTACATTAGCATCAGCTGGTAATTCAGCTACCCAATCCCCAAACTTTCCATCAACAAGAGTTAAGTAGCCTCCTTTTTTTTCTTCATAGGGATAGAAGAAACTGTCTGCTTTAATATATGTCAACATGTTATAACCTCCTCGTATTTGTCACATTCATTATACTCCTAACCCTTAGATTTGTAAATAAAATCTGTCAATATAGTAAGATTTTTGTGGATGAATTCTTAAAAACGACTGAGATTGATGACCAACTATCAGAGAGATACCTGTCTAAAATCATTACAACCTAGAGGTCATTCAATTACCTATAAAGCTAATCAAAAATACTTACTATTTATAAATTTTCAGTTGAACGAGGCATAAAAACACCCCCATGTTTCCACATGAGGGAGATACTTATATATGATAATTACCAACCAAATAGACCACTTTTGACATATGAAGATTGATAATTCCTTCATAGTTTCCTAACTATTATCTATTTTAAAAGTTCGGCTAACACTTTATTTTGTTCATCATAGTAGTTAAACCATTCATTATGATCAAAATGGTAAACAATTTTAAAAATTTCCTTAAGTGCTTCAATAACCTTAAACATTGTCTTTGAAGTGAGCTTTATATCATGTAAACCGTGTGCAACCTTATTTCTCTCATCATTGATTTTAAGAATGACATTGATTTGTTCTAACAATAATACATCAACGTCATAATAAGCTAAAATATTTTCATATGACAGAAGATTCAAGGTGAAGTCGGTTCGAAATATTTTTGTCTCGTCATATCGCTCACTCAGCTTAGATTTCATCTCTTCTTGAATAAAGGCAACAATAGTAGCAAAATCCTTATGTTCTGGATTCAATTTTGGAAAATTTTTTTCCCAATAAATCACATGAGTAAATTCGGTCTCTATAAAATCTTCCAAGATAAACTCTGCTAGAGTTTTGGCTTTTATTAATACTTCAACAACATTTGCTTTTTTAAAAGCCAGTATAATCAACAAAAGGCTGTTTAAAGCTCTCTTCATGTTTGTTGAATAATGCAGGGCATCGATATCAGATAGTATTTTCTGTTTTTTGATTGCATTAAGAATATCTTCTAATTTGATAATCAGTTTAGCACGATTACGCTTAGATATTATATTAAACGCTGATTTATCATTAAGAATATTATAGGCCGCATTATAATCATAATTGTCAATCAACATTCTAAGATGACTTCTAACTAAAGCAGCATTAAACTTTGCTGACTCATCTCGCAACAAACGACTCTCAGTCGTTTCTAAATTATCTTTATTAGTCCTTAAAATAAGATCTAGATCATCAAACCTTTCAATACCACTGCCTGCATTCGCGGATTTTTTAGGAGTAGTAACCTGATAAGCCTCACAATTCACATTACTGATACGATTAAAAGCAAACATAGCTGAGATGATTTGAGGTGTGCCACTGGATAAGTTTAATATAAAGTCATCTTCATCATTCAGATAACGTTTTATTATTTTAGAAAGTTGTTCAAAAACCTTGTCAAAAACATAAACATCCTCAAGTATTTCAGGCTCAAGAATTATCTCCGGTTTATTATCCAGTACGCTCATAATTGAGGTGACAATAATCTCATGCTTCTCAAGCATTTCCTCGCTATAAATTAAAATAATTTTTTCAGGTTGCTTATGCCTGACAAGATGCAACAAGGCAGCATCATGATTATCTTTGATAGGATCTGTCGTACCAATGGATGAAATTAAGACCTTCATTGTTCCTCCTATAATAAATTAATTAACTCTCTATTCAAGTCATCATAATAAGTGAATAAGCTATTATCCTTCAAATGATATAGTTCTGAAATCATCACTTCAAGGGCAGCAGTCAATTCTTCAACAAGCTTCTCGATACCTCTAAAATCATTGCTTGAAATATCTCCCAGACTCACTGTTCCTAAATCATGAGCTATTTTATTCCTCAAACTATTAATTTTCGGTGAAAATACTGCCATAGATGAAATAAACGCATCCTGACCTAGATTATTATCTTCATTGCATCGAAAACATGCACTAGAGACTGAATATAATAAATCAGCATAACCTTCTATCCTGTCTTCACCATTCAAAGTCAAAAATTCTTGACCTAGAAAAACCGCTAAGGAAATACTCTTTAAAATAATATCGGCAAATTCTCTACGTTTCGCTTGCATTTTTAAACGCCTAAAATACTGAATAGCAATTCTAAAACGATCATTTTCCTGTTTAGACTCTAGCCCAAAAGGAGAAACTTTCTTGAGAGAATCAGGAATTCTCTGAAGATGAATATCTTTGAGTATTGCATCCAACTTGGTAAGTAATAACCGTTGATGTTCAAACGCCTTTTGTGACAAAATAATTGCTCTAACAGAAGCATAATCATAATTATCCAGCATCTGCTCTAGGATCTGTTTACTAATTCGATGCGAAACAGCTTCACCTTTCTCAATTTTTATACGCCCACTGGCAGGATTATTGGCAAAAAAACACTCTTCCGGTAACAATCCATGATCAAGAGTTAACTCCTCAATAGACAGTCCTTCAAAATCTGTAATATCTTCAACTTTTGAATGAGAATTTGAAGCCTTTTCTGGAGATAATACCTGTACAGCCGTATAAGATAACTGCTCTAAAATACTAATCGAGAACATCGCACTTTTTAATCCTGGCGTAGCCGAAGATAGGTTCAATATAATTTTTTCATTGCTATCATAATGCTCTAAAAACTCATTTAATGCTTTAGCGACATTGATGTAAGCCGTATTAAAACCTACTGCATCTTCATTACTAATAAGTGAAGAAGCTCTCTTAATGATTGGACGATAGTTTGCATCAATAGAATAAATCGCTCTCTTAATCTCCGCTTCCTTATGAAACATACCTTCTGTAAATATCAGATAAACATGTTCTGGTCTAAATCCTCTACAAATATGTAGGATGGCACCGTCATGATAGCCTCGAATAGGATCCGTATCACCCACAGCCGTTATCAATGTCGTCATATTACATCTCCTTTATGATAAAGCAACATTTACCCATCTCATAAAAACTATCCTCATTACGAATGAGGTTCCTCATACCTTTAGTAGTTTTTAAACTTTGTTGCTTTGATTTTGTTAATTTAAAAACACCCTTGCCGACCATTTTGGTTTTCAGTTTCTGATGACGTTTAAGAACCTCACGTTCGGCTTGTTTCATAACCGTTTTGGTCCATACACCACTACCTGCACCTATGTAAATAGGGTATTGTACATTATCTTGCTTATACTTATCTTTTAAATCTCTTAAGAAAAAATCCCTATAAAGACTGTAAAATTCACTAGCATAGGTCTGTAAATGCTCAATCAATTCTGCCGCCTCATCGCTCGTCGTTGTGATTGTAAAGCGTAAGTGAGTCATGGGTTTGATGGCTTCTCGATAAACCGGCAACGATTCCGGGATAACTTTACGAGATGAATAATCCCATTTTTGGGCAACCATCAGACAATCTATCTCTAATGGTAAACTATCACTAACATGAATATGATGAAACAGATCATCAAACGGTTTATCTTTCTTGGCTCCCCAGGGGATGACCGTCCTATTTTCTACAACCTTATTCCCTCTCTGCAATTTGAAATTGTCTTGTTTCCATCTGGTGTTCATCAGAATAGTTCGTATTGCACCCTTCAGAGAAGAACCAGGTATATAAACTTTGTCAAAAGGATCCCTAACGAATTGATTAACCCCATTAAATTCCTTTGACTTTCTATTATCAAACCTTTTCTTACGATGATTTTCATAAACTAATAAAGACGTATCAAGAGAATATCCTCCAAAATCCCTAGTAGAGATTTTCTGATCATTTAAAAAATCAATTAATCTCTTACCCTCGCCATCTCTTAGTAAAAATCTCTCAAAAGCTTCATGACGGTTTATCGTTATCAAATGGGCATATAACTTAGCCATATCAGGAAAATACAGTCTTTGATTCTCTAAGATGTATTCTTTATTTGTATAGGTTTTTCCATTTCCAATATGTACCGGTGCTAGTGTTAGCAACCGAAAGTCAAATCGTCTAGTGCTCATCACCTGCTATCTCCAATCTATAGAAACTCGGTTTTGCAAAATGCCAAACAGGATGAGGGATACCTTTGGGAGCTAGATTTCTAATACTTCCTTTAAAACAACCTTTAGTCGTCGTTCCTGACTTGAACTTATAAAAATCTTGCTTACGCAAATTAGAGTCACTACTTCTTGTGAAGGCAAAACCACTTGATTTATACAGAAGATACTTAGCATGAGTTAAGGTCTTCTCAAGTTCTTCATCTACAGGTAACGAACTGGTCATCAATAACAATACATCATTCTGACCACCTGAAAAACGCTCTGCAAATTTTTTTGGCAAGGGTAAAATATCCAACTCAAAAGAACCATACCCACTACTACGCTTACCACCCAAACCGGAATATTGCAAACCTAACATCAATTGATTCAACAAGGTGGATTCCGTTGCGACAACATATAAAGATACACCCTCTTTGAAATAACTAACACCGACTTGATACAAGCCCCCATCAAGATCTGGCTGATTTTTGGTGATAGACGAATGAGTCGTCATTTCAGGATTATCAAAGATGGCTCCCTTCATATAGGCATCCAAATCGTGATAGGCGATAAACTGTAATTTTTTTTGGCGTTTAGCTTCTTTTCTCAGAGCAATAACATCACCATTATAGTTATCAGAATCCCTTTCAGGATAGCCAATCGGTTTTGGAAGATAAGGAACATCAATATATGGAAAGGCATCTGTCAATAAAAAGTCGTCTTGAGAGGCAATAGTCATAAAATCATCTAGACAATTATGACTGATAGCCTCAAGTACTAATGCTGAAAATAATCGATCTGCTGTAAACGTATCCTCAGAAGTAAACAATTCTCCCTTTCCAAAATGAGCAGCTTTAAATGTCATCTTGTAAATCTTATAGGTCATAGGCTAAACCTCCTGATGAAAGATCTGCTTTACCTCTTCAACATCAAATTGTCCAAATACTGTCTCTAGCGATAGTCCTTCAAACTTAATTTTCCCATATCCACGGCTACCTGAACCACCTAAATAATCCAATTCAAGCAATTGCAGACCCTGATATAATGCTCTTAAATCTTCCTCTACCTGTTCTTCAGCATCTTCTCTGATGTCATAAATGATTTCTAAAGAAAAACGGCTTTGTCTAATAGCTCTCTCTATCTGACGCGGCTTTGCCTCAGCTGTGATACGATCAATAGTGTTCTCAAACTTCACCTCTGTCATACTACGTGCACCCAACTTTTCCAAGTCATCTGCATTTGTAAGGTAGGCATCTCTAAAGACAAGACGACCAATCTTATATTGACTCTCTTTACTATCTCCAAACAATCGCTTAATCACAGGAGCATCATCAACAATGGACACAGGTTTATTGCTCAAAGCTCGTGATAACAAAGTCCTCATCTTCCCTTTTAGACTAGAACCTGGAATAATAGGATGCTTAGTAATAGGATCTTTAATCACCGGAGCATCTGTAGCACCAATAGCAGCAAATGCATTACTTGTTCCAATGTGTAAGCCACTCAGAAGCACTAGGTCTGCAGTAATTTTTACTTTTGAATAAGTCATCAATCATTCCCTCCGTAGTATTTAAAATAAGCCACTAACGCTTCCATGTAGCGACAAAAACGTTGCAAGGTCTCAATATCTCTAACCTCTTTCAAGGCCTCTAAAATCTGACCCTTTTCAACCAAGTCTTTAACAGCGAATTCTCTACCTGCTTGATAAACGTACTGTACTCTTAGGTAAGCTATTTTATCTGCCAAGTCTTCAAAAGGCTTCGTATTACTTTCATCATAGAGATGACTCGTTGAGGCTAATAAACTTCGTATCTTACTCGTCGTCAACTTAAAGTAATATCGATTAGGATTTTGTGAATATCTTGATGTGTCTAGTTTTTTTATGGTTTGCTCTGCCTTGTCAACATAATTGGCATCCGTCAATATTGCCATATTTCTTTAATCCTTTCTGATGTGATAAATATAAATCATGAGTGCAACTTCAGCCTCCAAACGGCTCTGTTCGTCCTTTACATACCAGTCAAAAAACTGAGTTTTAAAGTGTTCAAACGCTTTTCGATGTTCTCTTTTTGTGACAGCTTCTAGGCTTGATAAATAGTAGGCTAATCGAGCGACATTCATCTTATTATAATCTCTAAGCAATTCTAACAAGCGATAAGCAAATACTTTTCCACGTTCATCTTGCTCGTCAAAGAAAGTCTTTATCACCTGCCATTTACTGTCATAAATAGCTTCAATGAATTGGTCAAATTTGAAAACATACTTGTCCCCAAACAAACACAGACTATCTTTATCATTCGCTTTAGCAGCTTCTTCCAAATCACCCGTCTCTTTTGCCATAAGACTCACTGGCGTCTTGTCTGGATACAAGCCTATTCCAGCTGATAAGGTTAGTTTCCCTTCTGTCCAGGTTACAAAAGCCTGTCGCAAAGATAAGGTAAATGCGATAATATCTTGCCAACTGCCAATAGCAAACACATCATCACCTCCAGCATAAACAATGGTTACCTTAAAACCTTTGGCAAAGTGATTGATATATAATTTGAAAAAGCGGCTCATTTGGCGTGAAAAGCTTGCTGAGCGAGATAACGTATTAAATTTCCCCTTTTCTTGACTAGAAAACCCAGCCATAAAAGCAGCGCCCAAGTCATCAACGTCCAAACGAACAACTGCCATTCTCTTGATTCCTAAACCATTAACCACAGAATGTCTAGCATAGCTATCAATCCTATCATAAGCGTAGTCACCAATGAAAATATGAACACCATTAGCTTTTGTAATATCAACATTATTTTTGATATAGGTCAATTCTACCAACGAAGGGGTAGCACCCTCTGCACTGGCTGTGAGATAGGCATTGGGACCAATTGGTAAACCACTCTCATCAGGACTAATAGCAAACTGGGTATGGCCGATTTGCTTGGCAAAGGTTCCTAATTTAGAACAAATCTGACATAGTCCATCATCCCGTCTAATCCTATCCGTTGTATGACAAATCAAACATTCCTGTTCAGCATCCTGATGTGTCTCATTTAAGGAGATTAGTGTCTTAGCATTATAACGCTTGATTTTTTTCTCAGAGAGTTGACGGCTTAGCTGACGATGTAACGCCTTATAAGCACTGGAAGCATTAGCACCCACTAACTGTTTGGGAGCAAAAGCAGCACTGGCAAAAACCACATAGAGTCTGGTTTTAAAATAGCTTAGCAAATAGCTATTGTATTCTTCTTCAAAAGCTTTAATCCGTTGAGCAACACCTGAGCTATTAGGTAACAAAATGTAGGCATGTCCACCACCATTGTAAATCAAATTAAAGCGACTGAGTTCTTCCGACAGTAAAAAACGGTCAACAAGATATTCACTCATCATGTCCAAATACAAGCTACGTGCCTTCAACTGTTTTAAGGCACCCTTACTAACGATATTGTAGATGAAGTCCTGAATACCAGAAAAATCAAAAGTTACAAGAAGGCAAGCGTTTTCATTGTCATTTAAAAAATCAACCGAATCCAAAGATTCAGCATAGCGGTAAAAACAAGTCGCAAAAGCTACCCTCAACTTAGCATGCTCATAAAAGGAGATGTCGCCTTGACTCTTACTTGGAACGAAGGATAAAAGAGATTCAAAAGTGTTAAGCCATGACGGCAAATGGCTTTCCGTCATTGGTATGGTCATCAGAGCCTGTTTCAATGCCGTCACAATCTCAGTGGTTTCGGATACGCCATCTTTTAGAGAGACTGTTTTGTCCAAGTGGGGCGTACGATCATGATGAATGATTGTAGGCTGGCTATAACGAGTCGGGCGTCTATCCTTGAAGTAAGTAAATACATCTTCAAGATTAGGAGTGTCAGACGCTTTCCAAGCCTGTTCTGAGCCGTCGCCACTAACATTCATCTGGGCGACGAGCGTATCTGCCTCCTCAATCATTGTCAACCAAGACCGAGTGGTTGCGCCTCCTTCCAAGACAGAACGTAAATCAAGTTTCTGCGTCGGGACTTGCTCAACCAAATTAAACACTGCATTCTGGCGTTCTATAACATCTGTAAGCTCTGGAAAGAGAACATCCCCAATATCATAAAAGAGGGCACTATATATAAAATGAAGATCAACCTTTGTCAAGAACAAGTCCTCCCATTCCTAAACTATTTTTTATCCCTACACCAGAGTATTCCCCAAAGTGTAGGAGCATGTGGACGTAAGCCTTCAAGGTTTCTGAGCCGTATACTTTTAAGGTCACTTCACCATGAAAGGCTGGTATTTTATGCCGATGAACTGTAAAATACCATGTTTTCAAGTCATAAGACACAATCTTGCTGTTTTGCTCAATCATGTCGAGCAACTGGGAATCTAAGGGTTCATCATGGTCAATCAAACGATGGTACTTCTGCATAAGACTCTGCATAATCAGGTGGACACTGGGAAAGAGGATATACTCCCCCTGTACCTTAAAACTGGTCGGGGTGACAAAACGGAGTTTAAAGATACCGTCTGTCTTTTGGGTACGAAAAAGGTCCAAAAGCTCCTCAACGGTGCGTTGGCAGACCTCCTTGCGGTCAATGACCAGAGGCTCATCATAGCTATCAAGTCTTATGCTAAATAGGCTATCTAAGACAGGGGCTATCACCTCTATGGCTTCTTGAGTCAATAAATGAACAGTCCAAATATGGTAATCACCCTTCGTTGTGACGTAGAGCGCATAGGGGTTTGTGTCCAACTCATGCAACTGCTCAACATAAGCTGTCGGAAGTTGCGACATGAGAAAACCATGCAATTTAGGTACTAATTCAACTGTCCGTAGGGCAGTTTTTTTGATGTGTAGTCTCACTTCTCTCAGAGGTCATCACTCCTTTCAAAGATAATGGGCTTAGCTGATACCCCCGTCCCCTTACGAGGTGATAGGGGATGTCAATATGTCAGATCCAACTGAAAATATCATTTCATTAGGGTTTCCGTCCCCTTGCGAGGTGAGAGGGATGGTCAATAGATTAGATGTAACTATTTACGCTGACCCTAAATATGTTTCCGTCCCCTTGCGAAGTGAGAGGGGTAGGCAATTGGTGCTAACGAAAAGATAATCGACTACGAGACGTTTTTGTTTCCGTCCCCTTGCAAGGTGATAGGGGATGTCAATCTGCATTTGGATTTGCATCTTATGTGAGTGATTATGAGTTTCCGTCCCCTTGCGAGGTCATAGGGGATGTCAATTATGAAAACAATTGCGATATTAGTGCTATTATGCACACCGTTTCCGTCCCCTTGCGAGGTCATAGGGGATGTCAATAATATTGATGTTTCTATTTATGCTAATCCTAAATAGTTTCCGTCCCCTTGCGAGGTGATAGGGGAGGTCAATTGTCATACAAAGATTATTTAACAACAAAACATTTCAGTTTCCGTCCCCTTGCGAGGTGATTGGGGATGTCAATAAGATATTTTATGTTTGAAAATCGGTACTTTAAAATTGTTTCCGTCCCCTTGCGAGGGGAGAGGGGATGGCAATTAGATACTGAAAAATATAAAGGGCAAGAATTCGACTATAGTTTCCGTCCCCTTGCGAGGTGATAAGGGAGGGCAATAAATCATTCTCTGCTAAACGAGAAATGATTGATACCGTTTCCGTTCCCTTGTAAGGGGATAGGGGTGGTCAATCAAAAAATACACTAACAACGAAGGGCAAGAAGTCTATCAGGTTTCCGTCCCCGTGCGAGGTGATAGGGGATGGCAATATTGGTAGTATCAATCGTATAGTTGATAAGTCGAGGTTTCCGTCCCCGTGCGAGGTGATAGGGGATGTCAATGATATATTTAGCGTATGTTCACTTATGTAAAAAAGAGTTTCCGTCCCCTTGCGAGGTCATAGGGGATATCAATAGCATATCTTGTGACCCCCTTGCCAAGACATACTATATATAGAAACATCCCTTAATATTATCATATCATTTTGGCAGCTGATTGACTAGCCCTAAATCACGATAACTGGTGCAAGGACATCTGCCCCATCATAAGGATTAAATGCCACGACCTCATCTTTTTTACCCTTATAAACGATAATATTATCCTGCTCATCAGCTGTATAAAACATAGAAATTTCCCGAATCAACTCGTGATAACGTTGAGGTGTCAGAAACATTTCAAAACAAGATTTCTGAACACGCACACCATAACTCTCCAAGAGCTTTGATAGTTGCACACGCCTTTTCTGACTACGAATATTGTAGATGACCAAGCAAAATACCAGCTGCTTCCTAGCAAATTCTCTTTCCTCTGATGTCAAGTTAAACAATCTCATCCTTATCTCCCCCATCACAATAGTCTGAAGCCTGCAAAGATTCCATTGCTCTAATCAATCGCTTGATTTGTTGGTCAGCCATATAAGCAAAACTATAACGATGACTGTCTCTTTTCTGATAAGCATGAATCTCCAACATACGTTGCCTTAACTCAGAGACTACTATAGCCAAACCATCAGATGTCAATGTATAACCCGAACGATCACTCAACTCAAAATGCTCCAAAACCAACTGACCAGACATGATGAGATGCACCATGGTATCATCAACAATAACAGGCCGCCATTCTTCCATCAAATCACTCGCCAATACAGCATGATGACGACGTGGCTGATGCAAAAAACCAAAGCCTTGACTCAAGCCATTTTGACGAATCATACCGATAAAAAAACTGTACAGTAAACTATAACCCAAATTTAAGAGACAATTAAACGGATCTTCTGACGGTCTCTTGCTCCTCCCCTTAAAACGAAACGCATGAGGTAGCATAAGACTAAGGTAATAAAAGTAAGATATGGCACTCCTCCCCTCATAGCCCATCACCTCATGTAACGTCTGTGCATCATGAACCTTTATGCTAAAAAGATTATCTTCAGGTGCATTCACAACATCGCTGCTGCTAGCATACCAATCCTTGTCATATCGCTGACTTCTATGAAAAACAAAAAAGGCAATCGCAAATGACTTCAACTAAGTCACATACGATTGCCTCCATACATCGCCTCATCAGGACAATGTATTAGCTCATTACGCCTAATAAACTCTACGATTGCCATTTAGCCAAAAATCTATCAAGTTAACTATGCCACATTATGGTAACACCTTATCACAAAATAAAGTGTTGTTATTGCATAACTTGTATAACAAAATAAGTGTCAAAAACAAGACAGTGGCCGAAAAATAGCCACTGTCTTGTCTTATTGTTTATCTTAAAACCGTGATAGATTTGACTAATGGTAGAAAAAAGCTGGAAGTAAATTCCAAACCTCTTAGACAATTTAGTCATAACGATTCACCGCAGTAGTCAACTGGTTGTTCAAAACTTCCTTACAACAAGGACTTGAACAACCCAGCCAACCTTGCTAGAAGAAGACAACTCGGGCGATAGTAACAAAATCTCCCTTATTGCCTCACTCCTTTATTTATTTTTTGTTCTATTTGAAATGTGAGTTTTAAATTTGGTAAATCAAGGTATTTTTAAGGAGATTATTGGACGAAACCTTGTCACCAATTCATCAGAACAAAAATGGATAACCAAAATCATGCTTGACTACCAAGACCAGTCATCATCGTCTTCCATGATAGCACGTGCTTCTTTTCGTTTACGTGGCCCTGTACCATATGCTTCTTCAATCAAATCCTCTTTGTAGGGAAGAAATGATGCTAGAACAACATACAAGACAACCCCGAAAGCATTGGTAAAGAAACAAAAAACAACAAATAGAGCCCTTGTTAAGCCTAAATCCCAATCGTACTTGTCAGCCAAGCCAGCTAGGACACCTGACAGGGCACGATACCTTTTTTGTTTATAAAAACTAACCTTCATCGAAAAACCCTCTCTTTCGTTTTCATCTAGAATAAGTGATATGTCCTTATTGCTATGGTTTTATTATAAGCCTTTTAAAACGGGATTACATCAGCCTTGGGACCTATTTTATTATGAACGCAACTGCAACTCTCCATGACAACGGCCACATCGATACTTCTTAACATCCAAACGCCTTTGACGAGGATAGAGCTGCTGGCAATCTCGGCACTGGTAATAATAGTTAGAGGATTTTGCCATCAATCTCGGAGCAAATCGTAAACCATCCACTGCCTTTAGCAAGGTCTTAAAATCCTCATCGCCGTGTTTATAGCCTTTGCCTTGATAATACAAATGATAATGGCATAATTCATGACGGACAATTTGACGAAAAACAGCTAAGTCTAGGGCGTCATACATCTTAGGATTGAACTCCAAATGACCATCTTTTGGAAAGAACCGTCCTCCTGTTGTCCTTAATCGGTTATTCCATCTTGCCTCATGGGTAAAAGCTAACCCAAAATCCTCTAAGGAAACACTGTTAACGTAAGCTGTCAAGTTCATCTAAGGGCACCAAGGATAAATTCAATTTTTCACGCTCGACATCTATTTTAGATACCCAAACAGTGACCACATCGCCCAAAGACAAGACTTGACGTGGGTGTTTGATAAAGGTGCGACTCATTTGTGAAATATGAATGAGCCCATCATTATGTAAACCGACATCAACGAAAGCACCAAAGTCAACCACATTACGCACAGTGCCTTCCAGTTGCTGACCAATAACAAGATCACTAATATCAAGAACATCTTGTCTTAGTGTTGGAGCCGCAAAATCATCACGCAAATCTCTACCTGGCTTCATCAAATCTGCAATGATATCAGACAATGTCGCCTGACCAATCCCCAAAACATTTGCCATCTCAGCAATATCAACTTGATTGAGCTTAGTTTTGGCAGTGTCATCAAGGGTCTCGATACCTAATTGCTGAAATAGACTAGCAACTGCAGGATAAGCTTCTGGGTGGACGCCTGTTCTATCCAATACATTCGTTGCATCAGGAATACGTAAAAAGCCTGCTGCCTGTTCAAATGCTTTTGCCCCAAGTCGTGGGACTTTTTTAATCTCCTGTCTTGAGGTTAAAGGGCCATTTTCTTCACGGTATTTGACAATATTTTCCGAAATCGTTTTGTTCAATCCTGCCACATGGGACAAGAGAGCTGAGCTAGCAGTATTGACATTGACACCAACTTGGTTAACAACCGTCTCAACAACGAAATCAAGATTTTCAGACAATTTTTTCTGGCTGACATCATGTTGGTATTGACCGACACCAATGGATTTGGGATCAATTTTCACCAATTCTGCCAGTGGGTCTTGAAGTCGTCTTGCAATCGAAATCGCAGAGCGTTTTTCAACGGTCAAGTCTGGGAACTCCTGTCTCGCTAATTCTGACGCTGAATAGACAGACGCCCCACTCTCATTAACAATCACAAAAGATACTGATGGGTGGTCTTTTAAGACATCAGCCACAAAAGCCTCACTCTCACGACTGGCTGTCCCATTGCCAATAGCAATAATTTCAACACCATATGCTGTCAGTAACTCGCTCAGGCTTACTTTAGCTTCTGAGATTTGTTTGTTACTAGCTGGTTTGACTGGATAAATCACTTGAGTCGTGAGTAGCTTTCCAGTTTGGTCAACAACGGCTAATTTGGCACCTGTTCTAAAGGCTGGGTCAAAACCAAGCACAACTTTGCCTTTCAATGGTGGAATTAAAAGCAGATTTCTCAAGTTTTCTGAGAATAAGTGGATAGCCCCATCTTCTGCTTTTTCCGTCAGTTCTGTGCGAACACGTCGTTCTAAAGCTGGTAAGATTTTCTTCTTCAGTGATTCTTGAATGATTTTCTCAATATAGGCATTTTTTTCTCTAAATCGTGCTCCAGTGAAACGGATCATCTTATCCAAATCATGCTCAAATCCAACTTTCAATATCCCCAGATTTTCCCCTCGATTAAGGGCAAGCGTCCGATAGCCAGATAGTTTACCAACAGTCTCTGAGAAGTCATAGTAAATCTCAAAAGTTGCCTTATCATCAGCTTCTTGATCTTTCACCGTTGAGGTGAGCAGACTATGAGATAGGATCTCCTGATAAAGCCATGCCCGTAATTTGGTATCATCTGACAAGGCTTCAACTAAGATGTCACAGGCACCTGACAAGGCCTTATCAACCGTTTCAAACCCTTCTGTCAAGAAGGCTTCTGCCTCAGTTTCCAATGTCGGAAGATTTTGTAAAATCAGACGAGCAAGACCAAAAAGACCTGCTTCTCTGGCAATAGTTGCCTTGGTACGCCGTTTTTCCTTATATGGTAGGTAAAGTTCCTCAACTTCAGCTAATTTTGTTGCAGCATGAATGGCTTCTTCTAGCTCAGGGGTTAACTTGCCTAGTTCGTTAATCTTAGATAGGACAGCTTCTTTACGTTCTGCTAGGGCAGTCAATGACTTGTGCTGGTCAATGATACTCTTAATCGCCACCTCATCAAGATGACCTGTGGCTTCTTTACGATAACGCGCGATAAAGGGAATGGTATTCCCTTCAGCAGTCAGTGATAAGACTGTTTCAATCTGTGTCTGCGTGAGACCAAGTGCCTCAACTAATTGTTCAATAATTGTTTCCATGTTACCTATTATAGCATATTTTAAGTACACCAAAAGGGAGGAGCACAAAAATCCTGATGTCATCCCACATCGCTTAGTCATCTCGGAAAAGGAAATCAGAATAATATAAGCCATTTCCGAACATTTTCTTAAAATATTTTTTGAGAAAAGGTTTTTTACTGACAGGGAGATTGTCCCAAAATGGGGCAACATCCCTTTCCGAACATTGCCCTCATTTCCAAAAGGAACTGATTTCGCTGGCAGCTAGGAAGGATAATCCAAAGTAGGAATGAACTCGCTGGCAGCTAGGGAGGACAAATCCAAGTAGGAATGAACTCGCTAGTAACTAGGGATAATAATCCAAATCACAAAAAAGCGGCTCTATAATTTCTGTAGTGGGTAACTCCACCATAGAGATTATAGGGCCTTTTGAGTATCAAAAAGTCCCATATGACCTATAATGAAAAGCAAGCAAACCATCATTAGAAAGCCTCATATGGAATA